>JAUIIF010000760.1 GCA_030431945.1 Bacteroidia bacterium
GCGCCAGTTCCTCGCATTAGCTTACGTGGCCCCCATCCCCACGACGGAGGCCGACGAGCGAACTTGCGATTCCCCTGAGTATTTAGCCGTTCGACTACCAGCCTATTTGTCTATCCTGCTATCTTTGCGCCTTACCAGAAACAACCTCCCACCATGGCGGCAGCCCACGAAGTAAAAGCAGACGTTGAAGTAGCAAAGAATTTAGGCCTTACGGCCGACGAGTATGACAAAATTGTCGAGATCATGGGGCGGGTGCCCAACTTCAATGAGCTCAGCATTTTCTCCGTTATGTGGTCTGAGCACTGCTCCTACAAAAACTCCATCATGTGGTTGAAGACCCTGCCCCGGGAAGGAGAGCGCCTGCTGGTGGAAGCCGGCGAGGAGAATGCCGGTCTGGTGGACATCGGGGACGGACTGGCCTGTGCCTTCAAAATTGAAAGCCATAATCACCCCTCAGCGCTCGAGCCCTACCAGGGTGCCGCCACGGGGGTAGGGGGAATTCACCGCGATATTTTCACGATGGGTGCACGGCCCATTGCCTCCCTGAATAGCCTCCGGTTCGGAGATCCTTCCCTGCCCCACACCAAGCACCTGGTGGACGGTGTCGTGCGGGGCATCGGTGATTACGGGAACTGCTTCGGCGTTCCGGTAGTCGGTGGAGAAGTGGTTTTTCACCCCAGTTATAACCAAAACATTCTGGTCAATGCGATGTCTGTCGGCATCGTCAAGCACGGAGAGACCGTTTCCGCAGCAGCGGATGGCCCCGGTAATCCGGTCTTTATCGTCGGCTCCGCTACCGGCAAGGACGGTATTCACGGCGCTACTTTCTCTTCGGCAGACCTGACGGAAGACAGTGCCGATGACCTGCCGGCCGTGCAGGTAGGTGACCCGTTTCAGGAAAAACTGCTCCTGGAGGCCAGCCTCGAGGTAATCACCACCGGTGCCGTCGTTGGCATGCAGGATATGGGCGCTGCCGGTATTACCTGCTCTACCTCCGAAATGTCCGCCAAGTCCGGTACCGGAATGCGGATTGATCTGGATAAAGTACCTACCCGCCAGGCTAACATGAAGCCCTGGGAAATACTGCTGAGCGAAAGCCAGGAGCGCATGCTCATTGTCTGTAAAAAAGGCATGGAGCAGGAATTGCTGGCTGTTTTCGACAAGTGGGACCTGGAGTGTGAAGAAATCGGCGAAGTGACCGATACCGGGCGCCTGCACTTCTACGCCGGTGGAGAACTGGTCGCCGATGTACCCTCCGAGCCGCTCGTGCTGGGGGGCGGAGCGCCGGTATACGAGCGGGAAACTGCCCGCCCGGCTTATATGGACAAAATTGCGGCCTTCGACCCCGCGGCCATTCCGGTGCCCGAAGACCTTAAGGCAACGGCCGAAGAACTGTTCATCAGCCCGAACCTGGTGTCTAAAAATTGGGTGACCGACCAGTACGACGGTACTGTACGGACCAACTCCATGTCCGAAAACCTCCCCTCTGATGCCGCCCTGGTGCGGGTAAAGGGAACCAACAAGGCACTGGCAGTAACGACGGATTGTAACTCCGCTTACGTTTACGCCGATCCTTATAAGGGCGCCATGATCGCAGTAGCCGAGGCGGCCCGGAACATTGTTTGTTCAGGAGCCGAGCCGGTAGCCATCACCAACTGCCTTAACTTTGGCAATCCTTATAATAAGGAAGCGTTTTACCAATTCGTCAACGCCATCAAGGGAATGGGAGATGCCTGTCGTGCCTTCGGCACGCCGGTCACCGGTGGTAACGTCAGTTTCTACAACCAATCCCAGTACGAAGGCGGGCGGGTAGAACCCGTTTACCCGACCCCGACCATCGGGATGCTGGGCGTGCTGGACAATATCAAGTATCGCATGACCTCCCACTTCAAGGACCAGGGAGACGTGATTTACCTGGTTGGAGATAGTCAGGATGATTTTGCGAGCAGTGAGTACCTGCGGCGTATTCACGGCGTGGAACACAGCCCTGCTCCCCATTTTGAGTTGGAAGAGGAACAAAAGGTACAGCAGGCCATTCTGGGCCTGATCCGTGGAGAACTGATCAAATCAGCTCATGATGTGGCGGACGGTGGCCTGTTTCAGGCGCTTACGGAATCCGCTATTGACGGAGGGCATGGGTACACCATCGATACCGACAAAACGTTCCGGGCCGATGCCTACCTTTTCGGGGAAGCACA
>JAUIIF010000761.1 GCA_030431945.1 Bacteroidia bacterium
TTACCAGAACGTGGCGGATAAAGCCCGTGATCTGATTGAACACTACCCGAAACTCGATAAGCGAAGCCGCAAGCGACTGCTGCGTCGGTTTGACCAATTTTACGATCTCCTGGCCAACGAGAAAAAATTGTTACGGTTATTGCGTTAAGTTGTTCGCACAAGTGGGAAGCCTTACCTTGCGGGAGCCTTTTATTCATAATCCCACGTTCCCAGACCGATGCCCATTTTTTACCTTTTGCTGTCCTTATGGGCCAGCTTTACCGCGCCTGCTATTTTTCCTTCCGGCGGCCCTGATACCAGGGCCCTGTCATGCGCAACGGAAGAATTGCATTACGTGCTTGCCGAGGCGGACCCTTCATATGCCAGCAGACAAGATACACTCGATGAAGCGTGGGCGCGTTCGCGCGCCGAAACACCAATGGCAAAGGTAGTTGCCCCCCCGCCCTTCGTAATTCCGGTCGTATTTCACATCGTCCACCAGAACGGTACGGAAAACATCAGTGATGGTGATATTATTCGCAGCCTTGACTACCTGAATCAATCCTTCGCCAACATCAATTATTTTGATCAGGGTACGGGGGTGGCTACCGGAATTCAGTTTTGCCTGGCGGAGCGCACCCCCGACAACCAAGTCACCTCCGGCATTACACGCACGACCTCTCCCCTAACGGACCTTAATACCGATGACGATATCCTGCTAAAAAACCTGAGCAGGTGGGCACCCCGGGAATACCTGAACATTTGGGTAGTCAAAGAAATTTGCGGCCTCGGCCTGGGTTGTGGTGTTGCCGGCTATGCCTACTACCCGGGCGCGCACGGCAGTGCAGTAGACGGCATTGTCGTAGAAGCCCGCCATCTGACCGGCAACGAAGCGCGAGCCACGGTCCTTACGCACGAAGCCGGGCACTATCTGGGCCTGCGGCATACCTTTAACGGTGGCTGCCTTAATGATGACTGTACCAGGGACGGAGACGGTATCTGTGACACGCCTCCGGATCAATCAAAAGTTGCCGTGCCCTGTTCAGGAGCAGTCAACTCCTGTACGACGGATACGGATAGTGGGTTTGCGACAGACCAAAATGACATGTTCATCAACTATATGGATTATGGTTACTGGTCCTGTTATTCTGCCTTTACGGCGGGCCAAAGGGACCGGATGCAGTTTACCCTGGAGGGCACCCGCCGGAGCCTGACGGAAAGCAAGGGCTGTCTGCCGCCCTGCCCCGCCCTGGTAGCGGCGGCCTTTACCGGCGGCGATGTCACGGTGGAGCCCGGATCGACGATCAACTTCACCAACACCTCCGTAAACGGCAGCACGTACGTCTGGCGGGAGAACCAGACCACTTTCAGTACTACTCCCGATGCCAGCAGGACCTTCAATACGGAAGGCACCTACCGGATACGCCTGGTCGCAGCAAGTAGTGACGGCCTTTGCTCTCCGGATTCCACCGAGCAGGTGGTCAATGTGATCTGCTCAGTATCCGCCGGCTTTGACTTACCCGGACAAACCGTATTTGTTGACTCCCTGGTACGTTTTGTGAATACCTCCGTTAACGGGAACGCCAGCGAATGGACCATCCATGGAACTACCGTCGCAACGAATACCGACCTGGAGCACACCTTCACGGCCCCCGGTGTTTATACCGTATGCCTCCAGGAAACCAACGGTGCCTGTGCCCGGGATTTTTGCCGGGTTATTTTTGTAAGGACGCCGCCCTGCACCAGTGACTGTCCGGATACGGAGCCCTGTACAGCTCCCTTTGCCTTTCTCTACCACCACCCCGGTGGTGTCTCCCAGGGAAGCAATACCTTCAGTACTGTTTTACCGCTCAATGACGGGTTCATTCTTGCGGGTCACCCGACCACCAGTGCGGCCCCTTTCCTCCTTTCCGTCGGGCCGGAGGGTATTCCCCGTTGGCAGACCCAACTGTTTCCCGGCTCCGGACTCGGAGCCACCATTACTGAACTGCAGCTCGATAGTGAAGGCTTCATCATTGGCACCGGCTATACCTTGGTCAGTAATTCCACCTACGTACAAATGGCCTTCAGGGTCGATGCCGCTAATGGCAATATTATCTGGGCCAACCGCTACGAGAGTACGGAAGAAATCTGGAAGCCAGTGCTGATGAGCGAGCCCGTGGCCGGCGGCAATTATCTCATAGTGGGACATCTGACCCAGAACCAGGCT
>JAUIIF010000762.1 GCA_030431945.1 Bacteroidia bacterium
TACGCTGCCGGTTGCCGGTGCCTGGCCGGCAACAACTGCCAGTTGGTTGATAATACCGGGTTTGCCCTGCCGGGAGGTGAAAAACGTTGGGCGAAAACGCGCATCCTTTAAGTGCCAGTCCCGGAGAATGTCATTCGTCCGGTCCGTACTGCAATCGCTACCGATAAGAAAGGTCAGCGTTCCGGGATATTCCTGGTTGGCCAGGCTGGTCAGTTTATCTTCCAGCACGGTTTCCTCGTTGTGTACGGCCATGAGTACGAAAACGTCCGGAGCGGATGGGGGGAGCGGTCGTTCTTCCCTGCTTCCTGGTTCCGTTGCCGGCATCCTGCGGCCGCGCCCACTGATCACCCACCAGGGGTAAAACAGGTAGGTATGCGCTACGGCAAGCAAGCAAATGACCAGAACCAGGACCAGTAAAACCGTCATGCGGCGCAAAGGTAGCCCTTTAGGAAGGTAAAGCCCGGGATAAAGTGAGGTCGCAGGCCAGGCACAAAAATCGTATCTTTCCGCAATAATAACTTACTGAAATATTGGTCCTTAGTCAATTATGCTTCCCCGTTCGGTGTTCGCGTTTTTACGCAGTGCTGCTTGTTTTTTTTTCTTTTGCCAGCATATCGGCGCAGGAGCAATACCGCTTTGCCCAGGTAGCGACTGAAGGGGATCTGGTGCAGAGCATTGTTTATCAGCTGGACCAGGATAGTGTCGGTAACATCTGGCTGGCAACGGAGGAAGGGGTAGTCCGCCACAATTCCCAGCGGAGCTACAGTTATCATCCTTACGACGGGCTGCCACTGGATTTTGGAGACCGGGTACGGGCACTACACATCGGGCCACGTGGTGAGGTGTGGATCGGGTCCGACGTCGGGCTCGCTAAATACCTGCCGGAGGTGGATCAATTCCGGTGGCGGGGTCGAAGCGGAGAGTTGACCCCCAATTTAATCAAAGACCTCTTTCAGGATGAAAGGGGATGGCTCTGGATTGCGGCCTTTAACGGTCTTTGGCGCTACACCCCCGGCGACAACGAGATGATACGTCTGGCCAACCTCAGGGACCTGCAGGCACTTGCCTGGGACGGGGGAGAACGCCTGTACTTCGGAGCGGAAGAGGGCCTGCACTTTATTAACCTGGAGACGGGGGAATGGCAGCGTTTTAGCCGTGTGGGGGCGGATAATCTGAAGTCCGTTACTTCCATATTTGCCGCCGGAGAAGAATTGCTGGTCGGTACCCAGAGCGCAGGTGTTTTTTCCTCTTCTGCAGCGGCGGCAGCAGTTACCTTGCTGCCACTCAACCTTGCCAACGTTCCCGTACGGGGCATATCGGCTGCTCCGGACGGAGGTTGGTACCTGGCTACGGATGGCCGGGGTATCATCGTACTGGACACTGCGCGTCGGTTGGCCAACAGTTTCCGGCACGACGTAAATGAACCGGAATCCCTTTCCAGTGACGGGGTGTATGACCTGCTCTTCGGCGAGGAAGGAATCCTCTGGGCGGCTACTTACGGCGGCGGGCTGAACCAGCTTAACCCCCGGGCCAACCGGTTTTATCACGTAGTCCATAAGGCTAATAGCCGGGAAGGGTTGGTCCATCCGTTTACCCGTTCTATCCTGGAAGACAACAACGAAAACATCTGGTTTGGGACAAAGAACGGAATCAGTATCTGGAACCGTTCGGAAGATCGCTGGAGTCATTGCCTGACAAACGCAGGTGAAGAGGCCAAGCCCATTGTAATGACCCTGGTGGAGGATGGACCTTTCGTTTGGGCAGGTACCTATAATGCGGGGTTATTCCGGATTCGGAAAGCGGATTTGCGGGTCGAAGCCATTCCTTTTTTACGGGGAAAGGACCGCCAGCGCGGGCACGTTTTCACGGCCGTCAAAGACCAGTTGGGTAATCTCTGGATCGGAGGCGTCAATATGGAACTCTACCGAAGGTCTCCGGACGGAGAGGTGGTTACCTTCCCCGTGTCGCAGCTCCGGGCACTGGCGGTCGACAAACAAAATCGGATCCTGGCGGCGGGGCGGCAGGGGCTGACCTTGCTCACCTCAACCGGAACGGGCGCGGCCGCAGGTGCAGAGTTAAAGACCATAAGTGCCTTGGGAGCGGAGCAGCAGCCGGTGAGTTACTCGACCCTGAACACCGTAGTTCCCGACACCGCCGGTCGACTGCTGATTGGCACC
>JAUIIF010000074.1 GCA_030431945.1 Bacteroidia bacterium
CGAGGGGGGGCTTGCCACCGTTTTAGTTGAGCAAATGGTTATACCCGCCCACCCGTTCCTCCCATTGTGTGCGCAGGGTAGGGCAGGCCCTCCTGCTTAGCCCTGCACCCGCGTCCGCGCCCCCTGTACCCGCTTTCACGAAAAAGCCCGGCAAAAAGCAAAATACCCCCGCATCTTAGCCGCATGAAACAACCAGCCATCTTTTTATTCTTTTTACTCATCCAGTTTTTTCTTTTATCTGATGTTTCAGCGCAGGAATGGATGAACCTGGATTTCACGGCCCGCAGCCCCTCCGCGGCTCACTGGAATTTTATGCGTACGCCGCCGGACAACGGCCCCGTAGCACTGGCGGACGGCACGGTGGCGCTCTACCTCGCGGGCCCTTTCACCGGTGCCAACAGTGGGGCCGTCAACCAAACCGTCCCTTTTTCCGTCCGGCAGCTCACCCGCTTTCGTGTCACGGTGTCGGTCCGGACCCAGGGCACGACCGGGCGCGGCGCAAGTGCCTACGCCTACGGTAAGGTCGGCGGGCAGGTGCAGGGCTACGTGGAAGCCGGCAACCTGACGGGGGATAATGACTGGCAGGAGCTCTCCTTTTACTTTGTGGGCGATCACCGGATGGACTCCGTCCGCCTCGGCTGTTTCCTGGAAGGGGAAGGGGAGGCGTGGTTCAAGGATTTTACCTGGGAACCGGTACCGCTGGATACGGCCCCGGTCAGCCCGGAGGTCCGGCACTACCTCGATACCTTTTTCCAGCTGGTGCAGGAAGAAGTGCTTTACGGCGAATCGATGGACTGGCCCGCCCTGCGGCGCGACGTAGACATCCTGGTCGCCGGCGCGCAGACAACCGAAGAGACGCACGCCGCGCTCAACTACCTCCTGCGCCGCATCAATCCCCATTCCTTCCTCATCGCCCCGCAGGCCGCGCAGCAGTGGCTGGGCACGTCCGATCCGGAAACCAGCGACCAGCCCCGCGCAATTGAGGTAGCGCAGGGGCGGCGCATCAACGACAAGATTGCTTACCTGACGGTGCCCCACCTCGGGAGCGGACACGGACCTACCCTGACCTACTACGCGGACACGATGCAGGCATTGATCAGGCAGCTCGACACCCGCAAAACGACTGGCTGGATCATTGATTTGCGGTCCAACGATGGCGGCAACTGCTGGCCGATGCTGGCCGGGATCGGTCCTTTACTGGGAGAGGGAATCGCCGGCTACTTCATGGCGCCGGACGGCTCGAATGCACAGGCCTGGCGTTATGAAAACGGCGTCAGCTACCAGGATGAGGCGCCGCAGACCAGCGTCAGCGGCCAGCCTTACACCATGAAAAAGAACCAGCCACGGGTAGCGGTGCTGCTGGGGCCCATGACGACCAGCTCAGGAGAAATCATCGCCACCGCCTTCCGTGGCCGGCCCCGTGCGCGGAGTTTCGGCCAGCCCACCGGCGGTTACTCGACGACCAATCAGAATTTCTACCTGTCCGACGGCGCGATCGTCTTACTTACCGTCTCCGTTTATGCGGACCGGAACCGGCAGGTCATTCCCCTCAGCGTTCCCCCGGATGTGGTCATCGAGCCCGCCCCGGCAGCAGACAATACCCTGGCCGCAGCCGTACGGTGGTTGCAGGAGCAGTAGCGGCAGCGCAGGCAGCTTTCGCAAATTAACCCCGGTACTGGGCGGAACCGGCACCCGCGTACGGTCCATTCGGGCGCGGCCGCCGGTGCAAGGAAAGTATGGATTGGAGCAGGCAGGGAGACAATAAACCACCCGTCCCGTACATTTATCCTAATGCATACCAACTACTCCATGAACCACATTTCTTTCTGGGTGCTGTGCACCCTGTTTACGAGCGCTCTTTCGGCGCAGCAATTCTCTGCCATTTACCAACCGTCTGATGCGGAGGTGCGGGTAGTAACCAAACAAGGGTGGGAAACCTTTCTGGCACACCACGAGACGCAGCGGGCGGCGGGCTTCCGCCTCACGGACCTCGAAACCTACAAAGAGGGGGGGGACGAGCGGAGCTTCGTCGGCATCTACACGGAAAGCCCCCTGCCGGATTCCGTAGGGATGGCCACCAGCTGGTCCGGCTTCATCAAGCTAAAGCGCAAGATGGTTAAATCCGGCTACACCATGGTAGATGTTGCTGCCGTCGTCCTTAACGAATCCGACGCTAACTTTTTCGGCGTCTGGGTCAAGGAAGCTACCCCTACCATCCATAAGGTCTGGTTGCTGGATAGCCGGGAAACCATCCTGAAAAAGACCCAGGACATGGCGAAGAGCCGCTTCAAGATCAAGCGCGTTCACGTGCTGGACGTGCCGAACGGCGAGCCCTCTTTCGTCGTCCTCTACCATTTCTCTCCGGTAGACCGGTACAACTTCCTCTTCTTTGCCGACGAAATCGAGGATTTCCACCGCGAACAAAAGGAGCGCAAGCAAAGCAAGGTGGAACTGATCGATTTTGATCGTTTCCGCGAAGGAAACGAAACGCACTACGTTGCCATCTTTCAGGATGGGGAGTACGACAGCGCTTTCGCTACCGCCCTCCCCATCGCCGAGATCGAAGCTACCGGCGATAAACTGAAAAAGGAGCGCGGACTGAAACTGGCCAACCTCAGCGTGGATTAATCACGATTTGTCCGTTTGCTGCAGTAACCGTTGCCCCAGCGTCCTCCCTTTCCGGCGGAGCGGGAACCAAAAATGTCAAGTCGTGATGGCCAGTTAGGGTAGCCAAATCCTCGTGCTTAGCCAGCAACCGTAGTCGCGGCTTCAGCCGCTGACTCATTTCTGCCGCTGACTAGTGTTTGAATCCGACACATTTAAAAATACTTTCACCATGCCGCTGGCAGGCAGGAAAGTCGGGCAAACCGGGGAGTAAAGATGACTAAAATCAAACTTTACGCAATACTGGTATTCAGCCTTTCCTCGCCGGATCCACCCCTTCGTTCTCAGCCGGGCAGGAAAAGCTGACCGGAGAGGTACGTCACGGCACTGCCGGTCAGGCGCACCTTTTTCCGGGTGAGCTCACACTTCAGTTCTCCGCCTCTGGCGGACAGTTGCCGGGCTTTCAACTGCTTCTTACCGAGTTTCTTTGCCCAGTACGGCGTCAGTACGGTATGGGCCGAGCCGGTTACCGGGTCCTCATCGATGCCGTAAGCAGGGAAGAAACCCCGGCTGACGAAATCGTGTTTCTTGCCCGGTGCGGTTACCAGCAGGCCGCGGTACTTCTTCAGGGCCGCCAACATCGGAAAATTGGGCTTGAGGCTGGCTACCTGCTTTTGACTTTTCAGTACCACGACCAGGTCGTCTTCCCCGGCCAGCACCTCCTGCGGCGTCAGCCCGCCCAGGATACCCTTCAGGCCTTTCGGGGAGCGTACTTTTTTGGGGACGTCTGCCTGAAAATCCATGCTGTACCGGTTATTGCCCCTGGGGGTAACGATGATGGTTCCCGCTTCCGTTGTTTTAAAACGCATTTTGTCGAACTGCAGACCGGCCGAATGGTACATGATGTGCGCCGCCGCCAGCGTAGCGTGTCCGCAAAGACGTACCTCCATCGTCGGGGTAAACCAGCGGATAGCAAACTTACCCGGACCACGGACGACGACAAAAGCCGTTTCGGAAAGGTTGTTTTCAGCGGCAATGTTTTGCATCAAAGCAGCGTCCGGGAAATCGGGTACGGGTACGACAGCTGCCGGATTTCCACTGAATAGTTCCGAGGTGAAAGCATCGACCTGGTAAAGCGGTAAATTCTGCATAGTATTGATTTTCAATTGTTTTTTTAGAAAGGAGGGGAATAATAATAGGGGAAAAGAGCAAGGTAGGAAATCTAATTCGTGACCTTTTTGCGTACCTGCCGTCCTAAGGCCACCAGCAGAGCGCAAGGCATAATATTGCGGTCTGGCATCAGATCAATCACGCACATCGGCTACATATACATCTCTATCAATGAACTACTTTAACGAATCTCCTGATCATCTGTTCCTTCGTGAAGGCACAACCTACATAAAAATTCCCTTGTCTGAGATCGAATACATCGAAGCAGATGGTAACTATGCTTACTTACAAACGAGTGGCAAAAGATTCGCGGTAAAGCGTTCGCTCGCGGCTATTTCCGAAGAATTACACGCTCCTGCCTTTGTCCGTGCCAGCCGGGGGATCCTGGTGAACTTCTCCCGCGTCAAGAAAGTCAGCTTTGCCACCGGTACGATTCAGGTAGGAGAGCATACCCTGAAAATGGGTAAAGCCTATCACGCTGAAATTAAAAGCCGGATGCCCCGGTTGTAAGCCTTTTTATGTTTTTGTCTTCCGGGCTTTCTTGTTGCCCGGGCCTCTCTCACGAATGAAATTGGTTGGTACGCCCCTAATACGGGCCTACCGACTTTTTCTTTTTCGGCCTGGCCTGAACTTACCACCCACTCGCGGTATTCCCTTTAAGTGAAGTTTATTGTATACGACATTGAGGCCACCTGTTGGGAAGGCCGGCCGCCGGGCATGGTACAGGAAACCCTGGAAATTGGTGCTTGTGCACTAAATAGTTATGGTCAGGTCACCGGCTCCTTCAGTCGCCTGATCAAGCCGGTGCTGCATCCGAGAATGAGTCATTTCTGCCAAAACCTGACCAAAATCCCGCAGGCCGAAGTGAACCGGGCCCGGGATTTTCGGCGGGTCGCCGAAGAATTTATGGACTGGATCGGGGTCGAGGAGGAAGACTACCTGCTGGCCAGCTGGGGCAGCTTTGACCCGGAACAACTACGGGCCGACTGCCGCCTGCACCGCATGGAGGATTACTGGCTGGACCCCCACATCAACCTCAAAGCCCAGTACCGGGAGATCCGTAAACTCCCCAAAAAGCGGGGGCTGAAATCAGCGGTAAAACACGAAGGCTTCTTCTGGGAAGGCCCGGAACACCGGGCCCTCCCGGACGCCGAGAACACCGTCAAGATTTTTCAGGCACTGATTGATGTCTGGCGCTATTGACCAGGTCACTGCACCAGACCCCCTTACCCAAACCCACCGAGGATGGAGCCCATCCTCAAGCCTGACGGGCCGCTAACGGTTAAAGGCCAGGCGCATCCCCTTCTGATCTTCAAAAAAGAGGCCGCGGTCGTAAGCCAGGTGGCCGGAGACGATGGTTTGCCGTACCCTGCCCCGTAGTTGCTCCCCTTCCAGGGGCGACCAGCCCACTTTATAGAAAATGTTGTCCTGGGCCACGGTCCACGCTTCGGCGGGGTCGTAGATGATGACATCAGCCCACATGCCCTCGTCGAGGTAGCCCCGCCGGTCAATTTCGAAGCAAACAGCGGGGGCATGACACATTTTTTCCACCACCCGTTCCAGGCTGATGTCCCCCTTTTGCACCAGTCGCATCATCATGTCCAGCGCGTGCTGGACTAACGGCAAGCCGCCGGGAGCCTTAAAGTAATTTGTCTGTGCTTTCTCCGCCGCAGTATGCGGAGCGTGGTCGGTGGCAATCACGTCAAACCGATCATCCAGCAAGGCCGGTAACAGTGCCCGCCGGTGGCGCTCGGACTTGATCGCCGGGTTGCACTTGATTTTATTCCCCAGGCGGAGGTAATCCTCCGCGTTGAAAGTCAGGTGGTGAACACAGACCTCCGCGGTGATTCGTTTTTGCTCCAGGGGAATGTCATTGCGGAAAAGATCGGTTTCCTCAGCGGTGCTGATGTGCAGGATGTGCAGGCGGGTATTGTGCTTTCTGGCCAGCTCGATGGCCAGGGTACTGCTCTTCAGGCATCCCTCCGCAGAACGGATCAGGGGGTGCTCCGTTACGGGGATTTCGTCGCCGCCAAAACGCTCCCGGGCCGCCGCGGCGTTGGCGCGGATGGTGGCCTCGTCCTCACAGTGCGTGGCAATCAGGAGCGGTGAATTGGCAAACAGGGTGTCGAGCACCTGGCGGTCATCCACCAGCATGTTGCCCGTACTGCTGCCCATGAATATCTTGAGCCCGCAGACGGTTTTGGGGTCCGTACGCAGCGCTTCGTCGCGGTTGTCATTCGAAGCTCCCATGTAGAAGCTGTAATTGGCGGGGCTGACGCTGGCGGCAATGTCGTACTTCGCCTGCAGCAGTTCCTGGGTCAGGGCAGCAGGCTTGGTATTGGGCATTTCCATGAAGGTCGTGGTCCCTCCGGCTACCGCCGCCCGGCTTTCGGTTTTTATCGTTGCTTTGTGCGTAAGGCCCGGCTCGCGGAAGTGGACCTGATCGTCAATAATGCCCGGCAGAATCAGACAGCCGGTGGCATCAATCTCCCGGTCCGCGTGTCGGTCGAGGGAAGGACCGATCGCTTCAATAAAGCCGTCTTTGATGAAGAGGTCACCTTCCGTCCGGGTGCCACGGTTGATAATTGTTCCTCCCTTAATGAGTAGGGTGCCTTTGCGCATGATTCCTTGGATTTTGCCGCAAGGTAATTAGTTGTACGGGAGTACGCCCCCTGGTTGGTCGCAAAATTTGGGGGCGCTGACGCTGGTGCAGGGATAGTAGGCGCGCAAGGCAACGGGAGTTATCGTTCCTTGTCCGTAGCAGCGGCTGAAGCCGCGACTACTGAGGTAGTGCTTGTCTACTTCCGTCAGCTACCGGAGGGGAGAGTACTTGCTGACCTTTATTTGGTAGCAGGCGACCTGGTTACTCCAGAGCAAGTCCACAGCGGTTTGCCTTGGTCATGCACCAACTGGCAAAGTTATCACCTGGGGTGACCGCGTCTCCTTCTGCTTAGTTTTTACCAGGCTGTTTACAGCCTTGAAAAGCTGGTCAGCATGAGCTTTCCCTCTTGTGGCCTTAACGTTCATTTAATTGTTTACCACTCGGATTTTAAGACTTTCAGGTGCAACCTTTGGTAGTCCACGAACGCCATTAGGGTAAATAAATTAGTGGAATCGGCCACTCCGGCCAACTTAAACCCAACTTGACCTTCCTCACTCTTCAAAGAAATTTATCATGAGACTCCTTCTTTTCTGTTGTTGCGTACTGACTTTTTCCGCCCTGCAGGCCCAGGATATTTCCGTTGCGACCGATAGCCCCGGCCTTTTCTACCGGACGGAAACCAAAACGGAAGCGCTTGACCTGGGGCTGAACGCCCGCGGCCGGGAACGTACCCTCCTTGGCGACCTCGACCTCTCCGGCGCCTGGGGCGGACCAACCTATAACTACTCCATGACCGGAGACGACTGGGCCCTCGTCCGGGGGGGCTTCGGCGGACTGGAATTCGGCGAAGAATTTTTCATCGGCTACGGTGGCTGGAAAGGCCGTGAGTCATTTACGACGGATAACCCGACCAGCCTCTCCCCTGAATTTGACTTTCGCCACAGTGGCCTGATCCTGGCCTACACTCCTTTTTCCGACAACGCCATTCACCCCCGGATCACCACCATCTTCGGCCCGGGTAAAGTAGACGTAGCGGGAGAAGGCCGTGACCGGATGCTGGTGGGCCAGGCCATGATCGGCCTGGAACTGAACCTTTTCCAGTGGTTCCGGATCGGTGCCGAGGGCGGCTACCGCTTCAGCACCGGGGTAGACAGTGCACTCATTACGGACCAGGATGTTTCCGGCGCCGTCGTGCAGCTCGAAGCCCGTTTCGGCTTCAGCTGGTAAATATACTTTTCTTCCGACCGCTGCGCAGGTTCCCTACCGGAGCCTGCGCAGTGTTGTTTGCACCCGCTGCTTCCCCTTGCACCTGCGTCCGCGCCCAGAATCCCGCCACTAAAAAGCCCCGCCGGAGGTTGAGCCGGCGGGGCATAAAGCCAATTGAAATAAAACGGTAAGCGGAAAAAAGCACTAGCGTGCTACGGTAAATTTGGTGGTGGCAGCGAAGCCACCGGCGGCATCAATGCGTAAGAGGTAGGCGCCGGCGGGTAGATGGTCGACCGCCAGCGTCAGCCGTTGTGCACCCGGTTGCAGGTTTACCTGTAGCTGGCGAATGGTGCGGCCACTCAGGTCTACCATCCTTACACTGGCCAGACTGGCCTCGGGGACCAGCAGGTCGACGTTGATCAAATCAGCCGCCGGATTAGGGAACAGCTGCACCAGCTCCAGCACTGAGGTAAGGCTCGCCTGGGGTTCCGGTACAATTGGGGCACCGGAAACCGGTGCGGCTCCGACGCACGAACTGCCTTCGTAAATCCTGATGTTCCGGTAGAAGCTGTTGCCGTTTCTGGAACCGCCGTCATGATCCGCCGTGAAGAACAAACGGTTGAAGCTGCCCGTATAGAATTGCCCTACGGGAATGGTGTAGGCCTTCCAGTAACCAGGAGTCGTGTAGTCCGCGTAATTACTGATGCCCCAGGCTTGGGTGCCGTAGAGGCGGAAGGTCCGGTTGGAGCTGATGCTGTTATCGTTGTCGAAGCCGATACCGTGGATCTCTCCCTGCTGGGTGGAGCCGAATTCAAACTCAATGACGGTTGCCGGGGTAACCGTATACTCCAGGTTGATGGACTTCCAGGCGTTATTCTGGATCAGGATGGTGGCGGCATTCTGCAGCATGACGGTGCCCTGGTCCTGGCTGCCGCCGTAGGTGCCAGGCGGCGTTTGGGTGAAATCGATGTCGAGACAACTGGCATCTCCGCCACCGCCGCCATCTCCGCCGCCGCTGCCGTCGTCACCGCAGAACTGCTCGGTGGTGCTCGTGCCGAAGTTGCCGCCCGTAGCAACGTCCGTTCCGTTTACATTAAGGGTATAGGCCCCGTTGCCGTAACTGCAACAAATGCCGTCGCCGTAAGTGTCGTTGATCTGGAAGGTATAGCAACCATTCGGCAGGCAGGCTTCCGTTGTGTAGGTGGTATTCCGGCTGCTGTAGCCACTTCCGGAGGCTACTACGCTGCCACCGGCGTTCGTAATGGTCCAGCTGGTTTCGCCGGGGTAGTTGTCGGTTCTGATGGTTATTGTCACTACGTTGTCGGAGCAGGTAGTGCCGCCGCCACCGCCACCGCCACCGCCGCCGCCACCGCCGCCACCGCCGCCGCCACCGCCGCAGGCAGTTAAACAACTGCCGTTGTAAGCACGGTTTCGGATCAGGTTGCCGGGTTGGGGCCCGAAGCCGGCACTCAGGTTAACGCCGGCGGAGGTCAGGTGACAATAACTCATAATGGTGCCGCCACCGGCCGGCAGGCCCGCCGGCTGGGCACAACTTCCCTGGGGGGTATAGCAGCCGTCAATGGCGGTATTGTTGCCGTTCCACACGCAGGCGTGGGTGTGCTGCGAGCCGAAATTATGTCCCAGCTCGTGGGCGAGTACGTTTACGGACCAGCTGTACGTCGGCACGTTTTGGAAGTTGTTGTCAATGGAACTGAAACCGTAAGCGTAGCTGCTCGAACAGAGTACGTCAACGTAAGCCACACCGCCACTGGCCTGAAAGGAAACGAGGTGGGCAATGTCTCCGTTAAAGCTCGTGCGGTTGCTGCGGAAAGCACTCAGGTTGCCGCTGCTGGAGGTACTGTTGTAGGGGTCCTGGGTGTTCCAGACGTAGAGCTCACTCAGTACGAGGTTAATGCTTTCGTTAGCGTAGAGCACGGCTACCTGGTTGAACAAGCCGGTCAGGAAGTTGGTCACCGCCGCCGTACTGCCGCGCTGCTGGTAAATGGAGTAGTCGGCTTCGAGGTAGAGGTTGACGCAGTTGTTGGCGTCTTTTTCTCCGGCAGGAAGGTCAATCAGTTCCTTGGGGGAGTAGGGGAGGCCCGAGTCGGGGGTGGCACATTCGCCGAGGTTGGGGGGCGGCAGGTCCCGTTCGTTGTACAGGACGTGCCGGCCGTCCCCCTTACCGAGTTTACCGAGCACGAGGTTGCCGGCAGTCGTGGCGATTAGTCCACTGACCTCACCGTTGAAGATGGAAATGGCCACCAGGCTTTTAGCCTCATCGTTAACCACACCACGGTAGTGCAGGCCGAGGGGGGCCTTAGTGTACTTATTGCTTTTGCTTTCGGTGACCCGAAAGCCGGGCGCGTAGATGTCGGCACGTTGCAGGGCAACGGTGCCAGCGCTACCGGGCAGCGTCAGCTCCAGCTGGTCGGGGGCGCTTTCCCGCAGGTCGGTGAGGGCTTTGGCGTCAAGGTCAAAAACCTGGTAGTCCGCTCCCGCCTGCTCCAGTACCGGAACGGCTGCTTTGTCGGGCGCGGGAAGAAAAAGGGCATAGCTTTCTTCAAAAGCCTGTTTTTCCCGGGCTTTTTGAATGAGGGTGGCAGGACGTAGGTCCTGAGCCGTAAGGCCTGCGGCCAGCAGCGCCGTGCAAAGCACTGCCAGACAATTGGTAATAATGCGCATAAGTTGCATTGTTGGTTTAAGAAAAAAGAATGGTTGCCCGCAGACGCGTGCGTCGGCAGGTGATGCGTGAATTCTTTTTTATTTGCCGGGGCTTAATGCTTGATCCTGTTAAAAACAAAACGTACCTCCCCCCGCAGGGAGCAGGTGATTCTTAGGTCAGTAATTTGCTGAAGGGAAAGAAATAAGTTGGGTTGACCTGCCGATGGTGCAAGACCGGCAGCGTCTGCAAAAAAACAGATTAGCATGATCAGGGATGCTGGGCGAAAAAACGCCGGTGCCTTTATTTTATTGCCGGGCGTAAGGCCCAATGTGCTTCCCATTGCGGCACCGGTAGCTTTGTAGGCGCCAGCGGTCGCGCCCGGAAATGCAACAGCCGTTTTGCCCCCGGGGGCAAAACGGCTGTGATAGCGGGTTGTTTCCGGTTTTGGAAGCGGTACTGCAAAAGCTCAGAAGGAGCGACAGGCAGTGCCATGGGCCGGGAAGAGGCACTTTAGCCCATTTCCTGGACAACTTCTTTGACCTGCGGCATCATCCGCTTCAGCATGGATTCGATGCCGGATTTCAGGGTTACCGTAGAACTGGGGCAGCCGCTGCAGGAGCCCTGCATGATCACGGTCACCACGCCTTCGTGGTAACTCTTGAATTCGATGTTGCCACCGTCCATTTCCACGGCAGGTTTTACGTAGGTATCGATCAGTTCTTTGATCTGCTTTACCGTTTCGGCATCGTCCTCACTGTATTCGTAGCTTACGCCGCGCTCCGCTTCGATCCGGGCCACCTCTTCGGCGAAGCCTTCCTTGATGATCGGCTTGTCTTCCTGCAGGTATTCCTTGATGAATTCCTTCAGCTTCAGCATGATGTTGTCCCAGCTGTAGTTGAATTCCTTGGTCAGGGTTACGTAGTTGTTGGCAATGTACACCTTCTGCACGTAGGGGAAATCGTACAGAGCTGCGGCTAGGTCAGACCATTCACGGGCAAATTCCTCTTCTTTGAATTCTGCCGTACCGTTGTAGAGCATACGGTTAGTGACGAACTTAAGGCTCTCCGGATTCGGCGTTTGCTCCGTGTAAAGGAGTACGGGGCGTTTAGTGGCGACTTGGCTCATAATTTTCTTTTTTGCGGGTGTAGTTTCCCTCCCCCTCTGAACACCTCGGAGGCCACTTGGGTTGAACGAAGCGGGGGCAATTTGCACCATGCACTCTCTGCGCCCTCCCGGAGGGGGTGGAGAACGGGGCGCGGCCGCAGGTGCGGAGAAAGGCCGTAGGGCCGGCAAGTGGTCGCAGCACCTTGTTGGCAGCTGCCGGAAATGAAGCGATTACTTTTCGCACCAACCATTATCGGCGAAAACGCCATCTTTGTCCCGGATTACCCTTCGTCGGGAAAATCCAACCCGTTAGCTTCAGTACCATAA
>JAUIIF010000075.1 GCA_030431945.1 Bacteroidia bacterium
TAGGGCATATTGGTTACTTAGGATATCACGTATATAATCTTCCCTTTTCTCCCTTGCTCCTGATCTCCGCGCGAGAAAAAGATGCTGAGTAAGGGTGAGGAGTTCTGGGCTGTCCGACATCGAAAAGAATGCTTAACGCATCAAGAAAAACAACTTTCAAAAAATTTGTTTTTTTTAAAAAATAAACTTTATGTTCTACACTAGCCCCACCCACACCCTTTAACAGATTATGCAAGTCACAAATCACCTTTCGGGCGACGACCGTCCCCTCGATGAAATTACCGGTATTCTTGTCGATGAAATGTACCAAACCTACCAATATTACGGTCCGGGCTTGTTTGAAAGAGTTTACGAAGCCAGTTTGGCAGGACGACTTAGGAAAAGAGGGCTATCCGTCCTAAGGCAGCAACAAATTTTCATATCTGATGAATTTGTTTCCAACGAGCCTGCCTTTTTTGTTGACCTTCTCGTTGCCGGAAAAGTACTGGTTGAACTAAAATCAGTTGAAAACTTAACCAAATTCCATAAAAAGCAACTCCGAACCTACTTGAGACTGACGGACAACCTGGTTGGCCTACTAGTGAATTTTAACTGCACCTTCCTTAAGGACAACATTAAACGAGTCGTGAATAACTACGAGGGAGCAATCGGATTCATCAGCTATAAAGACATCAGGTAAATCATCGATACTGTCCATCTCCGCATTTCTCCACTCCACTTGTCAAAGTAATGACGATAGTTGCGCCTACACTTCTTGGTATATGTCCTTTACTTAAGCTCCTCCAGTAATTTTACTAACGAAGTTTCCCCCGGTGCTTCCGTCATCAGATAGGTAATGCCACGTTCTGCGAGGGCTGCGCCGGTGCTCGGCCCGATGGCGACTGTCTGAGCGCCCGTTGATAATTCCTGATGGTCCAGGTAAGCCGCTACGTTGAGCGGACTGGTGAAGACAAAAACGTCAGCAGTAATCGAGTCGGATGCGGGTACAGCCACGTTGTCGTAACAGACAGCATCCAGCACCGTGATGTGATGCTGGAGCAGGCGTTGAACGGTTTGGCGGGACTGACGTGCCCGCGGGAAAAAAACAGTTTGTCCTGTACCAATGTCCGCAAAAGCGGCGGCCACTTCTTCCGGGCTGCCTGCTCCGACAAAGTCTGGCTCCAGCCGGCAGGCTGCTTCGCGCATGGCCCGGGCCGTACCCGGGCCCATGGCGGCGATCTTTACGGCCGGAAGACCTGGCTTCAGCATAGGTATTGAACCTGCCGCAAATTCCACGGCCCGGGGGCTGTAGAAATACCACCAGTCGGCCTCCTCCGCTGCCGGCGGGACAAAAGCGACCTTAGAAAATTTGATCAGGGAACGGCCTTCCACCTCGTGCCCGGTTCGTTGGGCCCAGTGTAGAAGCGGACTATCGGGAGGGAGCTGACGGGAAATGAATACCTTGGACATGGGATGCAGGTAATTAGTATCGGGGGACCCTAAATTTAGCGCCAGGTTCCCGGCTGGTGAAATGGGTTGCTACTCCTCTTCCAGCAGCTTCACGTCCACCGCGACCAACTGGCCCTTCTCATTATGCGTCAGGGTGAAGGCCACGTGGTCATCCACGTAGAGTTCGCTGAAGTCGACATTTTCCACCGTCGTATGGTGGAAGAAAAGGTTATTCGGCGGGTACTTGATGAAGCCATAACCATTCTTAAGGCTGAAGATTTCGCTTTCCATCCGGTCGCCCACCTCGCCTTCCGTAGGTTCTTCGAACTCGACCACGGCGGCGGCATTCTTTTTCTTGGGGGCATCGGTTCCCCCTTTTTTATCGGCATTACTGATTACAAAAAGATCGTCCACCAGGATTTTCTCCCCGGCGGTACGGGGCTCATCGATGATCCGGTTCATCATGATGGGGTGACTGGCTTCCTCCAGCAGGTCCTGGCTCGTCCGGGTAACCATCTGCGACCCGTTGTCGGTCGTAAACTCGAAATCCCAGGCCAGGATGACGACCCGGGTACCGAGGGCGTGCAGTTTGCGGACCAGTGGTACGTAGTCGCCATCGGACGCAATCAGAACCACGACGTCCAGCTTACGGAGCAAGGCCGATTCATAGGCCTCCAGGGCAAACCAGACGTCAATTCCTTTTTCGCCACGGCGGCCGGAGGCGCCGCTGCGCAGCGGATTGTAATGGGTCGTAACCCCACTGCTCATCAGGATATCATCGAAAACACGGTCGTAGTATAAAACAGAACCCCGCTGTTGGGCTTCGGTCGCATTCAGGCGACCCCGAAAGTAGTGGCTGTCCACAATTTTGGCCATACCCGGGCGGCCTTCATCCTGGCTGATTCGCGCTTCAATGAAGCGGTGCAGGCCGGCAATGCTCAGCCGCGCCCGGCGGGGATGATCGTAGTTGTAAAAGTTGGAAACGTGGAGAAAGTAATTACCGTCGTAAAAAACGCCGATTTTGGTCAGGCGATCACTCATACTGGCTATGTTCTATTCGTATTATAAATTTTGCTCCTATGTGGAACGGACCACAAAGGTACGGAGAATAGAAAAAGCGGAGAATTGATTTTGAATACCCTGTCTTTGCCTGCTCTTGCGGGTAACCTGGTTTGCACCAGCGGCCGCGCCCGGAATGCCCTTCGCCGCCTTACAAATCCGGAACAATCAAGGGCAAATACTGGTTTGATGGCCGCGAATTCTCCTGCAGGTTCGGCTTCCCGTTTTTTATACCGAACTTAGCCCCCGTTACGTTAAGGTAGCAGCAGTATTAAGTACACATTCATGTCCAGGATCAAAGAATTCTTTCTCGGAAACATCACTAACGAAGGCCACCGCAAGACCATTACCTGGCTGTGGCGGCTCGTCTTCTTGTCTCCGGTCTTATTCGTTCTCTTCTTCGTCGGGTTAAGTTTTACCAACCTGCCCTCGGTCGTGGAACTGGAGAACCCGAAAAACAACGAAGCCAGCCGCATCCTGGCTAATGACGGTTCCGTGCTGGGCCGTTACTTCCTCGAAAACCGCGTCATGGTCGATTTCAGCGACCTCGGCCCACACCTGGAAGCGGCCCTGGTGGCGACGGAAGACGAACGTTACTACGAGCACAGTGGTATTGACTGGCGGGCGCTGGCGCGCGCCATCGTTAAAACCGGCATCCTTCGCCAGAAAGCCTCCGGTGGCGGCTCCACCATCACGCAGCAGCTTGCCCGCTTGCTCTTTACCGAAGGGGGACGAAGTGACCGAAGCAGCGTGGCCGTTTACCAGAAGCTCCGCGAATGGCTCATATCCGTGCAGCTGGAGCGCAAGTACACCAAGCAGGAGATCATGGCGATGTACCTGAATCGGTACGACTTCATCAATGGCGCCCAGGGTATCCGGGCCGCCAGTGAAAACTACTTTGGAGGCAAGCGCCCCAATGAGCTGGAAGTGCAAGAAGCGGCGATGCTCGTCGGGATGCTGAAAAACTCCTCTTACTACAACCCCCTTTCGCGCCCCGAACTGGTCAAAGAGCGCCGCAACACGGTACTCTACCAGATGAAGCGCAACGGCAAACTCAGCCAGGCGGAATACGACCGGCTTACGGCCTTACCGCTGGGCATCAACTTTTCCATCCAGAAGCACGATGACGGGCCAGCGCCCTACTTCCGGATGGTCCTGAAGGAGGAGGCCAAGAAAATACTGAGCCAGGAACGCTACCTGAAAACAAACGGTGAGCGCTACAACATTGACCTGGACGGGCTGACGCTTTACACGACGATTGACCCGTACATGCAAAAGCACGCTGAAGAGGAGGCCGTAAAACACATGGCTAAATTGCAAAAAGAATACTTCCGCCACTGGCGCAATGAGGACCCCTGGACCTACACCAGCCCCGTAAGCAAAACGGAGACGAGTGTCGAGTACCGGGAGGAAAGCCTGCAGCGGGACATCCGCCGGTCAGACCGCTACCAGCGGTTACGGGACCTGATCCTGACGGACGCCATCAGCAAAGCTAACGAAACCAGCGACGTTACCTTCCATACCGATGACCGGGAGATCGACCGGATGTACCGGGAGGAAAAAGACGGGGGCGTCTTCTCCGATCTCCTGCGCCGCAAGCTGATCGGGAACGCCCTGGCCAGCGACTACAAGAAAGTGATGAAGGGCCCCGCCTGGCCGGCGCTGAAAACCGCCTGGGAAAAGCTCCAGACCCGGGTGGAGGAAGACTTTGACAAGCCCGTAAAGATGCGTGTCTTTACCTACGATAACGCCCGGATGGAAAAGGACACGACGATGACGCCCCTCGACAGTGTGCGGTATCACAAGATGATCCTGCAGATTGGCAGCATGTCCGTCGAACCGACCACGGGCTACGTGCGCACCTGGATCGGAGGGTCAAACTTCAAGTGGTTCCAGTTTGACCACGTAACGACAAAGCGGCAGGTGGGTTCTACGTTCAAGCCCCTGATCTACGCTACCTCGGTTGACCTGCGCGGCATCAGCCCCTGCTTCGAGGTACTCGACGCGCCGGTGACGATTGCCCCCGGCGATGGCAGCTTCTACCTCCGCGAAGCCTGGACTCCCCGCAATGCTAACGACAACTACAGTGGCAACTTCATGAACCTGTACCACGGGCTGAAAAACTCGGTCAACACCGTTTCCGCCTACCTGATGCAGGAACTGGGGTCTACCGAACCCGTCCGTACCCTGGCGGAGAACATGGGCATCCCCAAAAGTGAGGTGCCCGATGCGCCCTCCATCGCCCTCGGTTCCGTCGACCTTACCGTGCAGCAGATGACGGGTGCCTATACCACTTTTGGCAACAACGGCATCTTCAACAAACCCGTCTTCCTGACCAAGATCGAAGACCGGACCGGTCGGGTGATCTACGAATACGTTCCGGAGGAACGCCGGGCCATCAGCCCGGCAGCCAACTTTGTGATGGTCCGGATGCTGCAGCAAGCCTCCGTCGGAGCCCTGGGCGGTGTCAAAGGACCAATCGGTGGCAAGACGGGTACGACGAATGACCAGACCGACGGCTGGTACATGGGCCTTACGCCGGAACTGGTGGTCGGCACCTGGGTAGGTGGCGATGACCGCTGGCAGCGCTTCCGCAGCCTCTCCTACGGTAGTGGGGCTCACATGGCCAAGCCTTTTTTCCGCGAATTCGTCAAGGCTGCACAAAGTGATGAAAGAATAGCCTGGAATACGGAACGGGACTTCTACCGCCCCCGTGGAGACCTCGGCATCGAGCTTGATTGTGCTGCTTATTCCAGCGGCGACAATGATGACGTGCTGGAGGCCCGTGACTCCCTGCTGTTGCCCGACGATCCGTTCGGTGGCGGCGGCATCAATAATGACCCGGACTTCTAGAACTGGCCATCAGCCCTCCCCAATCGCCTCCTGGCCCGCCCATTTTCGGTACATCCGTACCCCCAGCCAGGCGAGGCCACTGCCCAGGAGTGCCCCCGCCAGAATATCGCCCGGGTAATGTTTCCCGACGTAGACTTGTGCCAGGGCAATACTGGCAGCCCAGAGCAAGATACCGAGGCGCCAGCCCACTGCCTGGCCCCTGAGCCAGGTAAGGCTCAGGAAAGTGGCCAGCGCGAAATGATTGGTAGCGTGGTTGGAAGGGAAACTGAATTTACCGCCACAGCCAACCAGAAGACGGGCGTGGTCAGCGACGGAAGGCTCCGCACAGGGGCGCAGGCGCCCGATCCAGGGCTTCAGGAAAGAAGCCGCCAGCTGGTCAGCCGCCGCAAGCGTCACGGCAATGGCAAGCAACAACCACCAGGTTTTTTTCCAGCCGTACGCACGGTAGAGCAACACCAGCATCAGGAGATACAGCGGAATCCAGGTGGTCTTTTCCCGGTAAATGGGCAAGACGGCGTCCAGGAAAGGGTTGGCCAGGTCCTGGTTGATGAAATCAAACAGTGTGATATCCATGGATTGCGGGTTGTGCGGGCAAAAGTACGTCAGCCGCCGGTGATGCCTTACCTTCGCCCCGCACGGGGAAAGGCAATCGCAAGATCGCTCGACGGCCGAAGCGCGAAGACTTTTCCGGCGGCAATAATCAGCTGCTGCCTGCACCTGCTGGTCAACGATGCCACTTCCTCCTGATTAACCCTTCAAAAACATCCTTCTTTTGCCTCTTAAAAAGTCCATTTCCGGTTTTCGCGGCACCATCGGCGGCAAGGCCGGTGACAACCTCACCCCTGAAGACATTGTCACCAATGTAGCCGGCTACGGGGCCTGGCTCCTGAAAACCGGCGCTCCCGCCAGGGTGGTTATTGGTCGTGACGGCCGGCCCAGCGGGCCGGTGGTAACGGCCCTGACGGCAGCCACCCTGCAGTGCCTCGGCATCGACGTAATTGACTGTGACTTTGCCACCACCCCCACCGTGGAGATGGCCGTGGTACAGCACCAGGCCGGAGGAGGGATCATCCTGTCCGCCAGCCATAACCCCAAGGAATACAACGCCCTGAAGCTGCTGAACAGCAAAGGAGAATTCATTTCTGCAGCAGCCGGGGCTGACCTGATGGCCATGGCCGCCGGCGGCGACATTACCTACGCCCAGGTGGACGATCTCGGAGCCCTCAGCACCGATACTACGGCACTCGACCATCACATCAGGGCCGTTTTGGATCACCCGCTGGTCGAGGTAGCGGCCATTCAGCAGGCCGGCTTCCGGGTAGTGCTGGACGCCGTAAACAGCGTTGGCGCCATCTCTATTCCGCCCCTGTGTGCAGCCCTGGGGGTGGATTGTGCAGTCATCAACGGTGAACTGAACGGCCAGTTCGCCCATAACCCCGAGCCACTGCCGCAGCACCTGACCGAACTGATCGATACGGTTGCTGCGGGGGACTATCACCTGGGCATCGCCGTGGACCCTGACGTGGACCGGCTGGCACTCATTGGCCCCGGTGGGCACTGGATCGGTGAGGAATACACCCTGGTGACGGTAGCGGATTACGTGCTCGGGCGGGCGCCCGGGCCCGTGGTCTCCAACCTGAGCAGCAGCCGGGCGGCAGCAGACATTGCCGCCAAATACGGCCAGGAATACCATGCCGCTGCCGTCGGGGAGGTAAACGTAGTGGCAACCATGAAAGCCGTCAATGCCGCTATTGGCGGGGAGGGTAATGGCGGCATCATCGATCCGCGCCTGCACTACGGCCGGGATTCCCTGATCGGGCTGGCCCTCGTCCTCAGCCACCTGGCAACGACCGGTAAAACCATCAACGAACTGCGGGCCGGCTACCCGCACTACGAAATGATCAAAGACAAGAAGGAAGTGGACAAAACCTACGACCTGGAGGGGGCCTTCCAGCGGGTCCGGGCCAGATTTCCGGACGTCCGCACGAGCACCATTGATGGACTGAAGCTGGATTTCCCCGATGGCTGGGTCCACCTCCGCGCTTCGAATACCGAGCCGATTATCCGGGTGTACGCCGAGGCGGCTACCGCTGCCCGCGCCCAGGAACTCGCCACCGGCATCAAGGAATTACTGTAACCCCCGGAAAGACAACGCTTCTTCCTTGGCCTTCCGTAATAACCTGCCTTGTTTTTCCCGAGCAGCAGCGGGCAGCATGGTGGGGCGCGGCCGCCGGTGCAAACGGTGCTGAAGGAAGCCGTGAAGGTGCGCGCCAAGCCAGCAACTTTCCGGAGAGGCTGTTGTATTAGGGATACAGACGTTGGCCTACTTCGGTGGCGGGCCGGCCCGGTGGATAGCTTCCGCTTTAAATGGCCCAGGCCGCAACGTCTTCAAGAACCGGAAACTACCAACCTCAGTAAACGTAAATATGTACACCTGGCTCCTTTTTGACGCAGACAATACCCTCTGGGACTTCAGCGCCGCCGAAGCATCCGCCCTGGAACTGACCCTGCGGCAGCGGGACATTGACTGGTCTGACGAAGTGCTCGGGCAGTACCGCCTGATCAATCACCGCGCCTGGTCCGATTACGAGCGGGGGGTATTGCCGAAGGAACAACTTCGTACCATTCGCTTCCAGCGCTTACTGGAACATTACCGGCTCGACCATCCGGCGGAGGAACTGTCCTTCGATTACCGGACCTACCTCTCCGAATCCACCCATATGCTGGACGGCGCGGTAGATTTGCTCAATAAATTACGGGGCAAATACCGGCTGGGACTGGTAACGAACGGACTGAAGGAAGTACAGCGCCCGCGGCTGGCCAATACCGGTCTGGGGGAATATTTTGAATTTGTCGTTATTTCGGATGAAATAGGGGTGGCCAAGCCACACGCCGGCTTCTGGGACCACGCCTACGACCAGATGGAAGGTGTGGAGAAGAACAAGGTGCTCGTCATCGGAGACAACCCCAACGCTGACGTAAAGGGCGCCCTGGATTACGGGTTCCACGCCTGCTGGCTGCGACACCCCGGCGTAGCCGACCGCAAGGGCCTGGGGGAAACCTACCGGATCCGGGACATCCGGGAACTGGCTCATCAGTTGTAAAGAGAACCATCCGGGGCCAGGCAAAGGCTGCCGGCTCCTGCTAACTTAACTTAGCACCTGCGGCCGCGCCACTACGCCCCGAACGAAAAAAAACAAGCATGACCAAAGCTGAAAAAGCGGCTGGCATTCACCGCATTCTGGAGGAATATTACCCGACGGTTCCCATCCCCCTTGACCATACTGACCCCTACACCCTACTGGTAGCGGTACTGCTATCTGCGCAGTGTACGGACGTACGCGTCAATCAGGTAACTCCGCACCTTTGGGCACTGACGGACAAGCCGGAAGAAATGATGCACCTCGACGTGGACGACATTCGGGAAATCATCCGTCCGTGCGGCTTATCGCCGCGGAAGAGTAAAGCCATTAAGGAGCTGAGCCGGATCATTACGGAAGACTACGGTGGCGTAGTGCCCCAGGATTGGGCTGCGCTGGAAGCATTGCCCGGGGTTGGACACAAAACGGCATCCGTGGTAATGAGTCAGGCCTTTGGGGTGCCCGCCTTTCCCGTAGACACGCACATTCACCGCCTGGCTTACCGGTGGGGGCTGACCACCGGGAAGAACGTGGAACAGACGGAGAAAGACCTGAAGCGGCTCTTCCCCGAAGAAAGCTGGAACAAATTGCACTTGCAGATCATTTTTTTTGGGCGTGAGTACTGCCCGGCGCGTGGACATAAAATGCTGGAGTGCCCCATTTGTGCCACCTACGGGAGAAAGTCCTTGTTAAGGGCGGAAGAAAAAACGAACAGATAACATTTCATCCGTAGTTTAACCGCTGATCATATATGTACCCCATGCTGCTACCGAACCGAACGCCGTTACTGCCCTTGCGACTCCTTTTTTGCTGTTTGCTGAGTTGCGGCAGCCTGGCCCTGCAGGCCAGGTCAGCAGATACGATTCCAGCCCTGGACATCGTCATCAACGAGATCGTAGCCTCTAACGATTCCATCAGCGGTGTGGGTGATTTGACCGGAGATTATGACGATTGGATAGAGTTGTACAATACCACGGGTAGTGCCATTGATTTGTCGAACGTCTTTTTGTCGGACAAAGCAGACAACCTGCAGAAGTGGCAATTCCCCGCCGGCTCCACCCTGCCGGCCTTTGGCTACGTTATTGTCTGGGCGGATGAGGATGGCGGAGACCCGGGCCTGCACGCCAACTTTAAGCTGAGTAAAGAAGGGGAGGCACTTTACCTCACCAATGCCGATGGCAGTTTTATTGACTCGCTCAACTTCGGTCCGCAGGAAACCAACGTGGCCCTTGCGCGGGTTCCGAACGGCACGGGACCGTTCATCATGCAGCACATGACCTGGAAATTCAGTAACGACACCCCCGTGGCTACGGCGGGCGTACGCCCGGCACTGGAGGCACGGGCCTACCCCAACCCGGCGACCGAGATGCTGCGGGTAAGCATTGAGGACAGCCCTGAGGGGCCGTACTTCCTGGAAGTCTATGCCGCCGCCGGCCCGCAGCTGATGATGGCTCAACGAGTCCGTGCAAACGAAGCCACCATTGCCGTTGGTGCGCTTCCTGCCGGGCTGTACTTATTGAAGATCAGGAGCAGGCAGGGGCAAACGACCACGGTGCGATTTGTGAAACGTTAATAATCCCCTCCTCCTTACGTAACTTGCACTCCGGCGGATAGCCGCCAAAGGACCAACAGATAAGCTAACCATTCAGACCTCCTCCCCCAATACCCGTTCCCGTACGACCCGCCGGATGCTCCGTTGGCTCCTCGGCTTGTCGGCAGTATTAATCATCAGTCTGCTGTACCCGAAAAACCTGAAGTTTCCCTTTGAGTTTGAGCGGGGCCAGAAGTGGCGCTATTCCAGTCTGGCGGCGCCCTACGACATCCCCGTGCTGAAGGAAGTAGAAGTCTATGAAACAGAAAAGGAATCGGTAGAGAAAAGCAGTACGCCGGTCTATCGTCTTAATCAGGAGATTGCACGCAACGCCCGGGCGTTGTTTCTGGAGGAGTTCAGGATCCGGCTTGATTCAGCTAAGGCCCGGAATGAGAACCGTGATGTACTCCGCCAGCCTGAGCGGCATCGCCGCTACGGATTGCGGGTTATTGACAAGCTTTACAACCAGGGCATCATCAAAGCCAGATCGGAAGAGGAAGTACAGGGTATGGCTACCGTGATTACCATCCTGAGTGGTAATGAACAGCGGCAGCGCACCTTGTCACAATTACTGACCCCTGGCGACGCCCGGGCCTGGTTGCAGGACAGTCTTTTCTACACCAACCTCAAGTCTCCGGAATTCCTCCTGGAACTGTTGGAAGACAAGTTCACCCACAATCTTTTTTACAGCGACTCGCTGACGGTAAAACTTCGGGCAGACGCCATTGCAGCCGTCAGCCCGTTCAATGACCTCATCCGGCAGGGAGAGGTCATTATCAACCAAGGCAGTAACGTTACGGATCAGGACTACCAGGAATTGATCAGTTACCGCAGGCTTTACAATCAGAGCCTGAGCACCCAGACAACGTTTTGGAGTGTATTCGGGGGGTATGCCGTCCAGATTGGTTTGGTCGTGTTACTGATGTTCCTCTACATCCGCTCCTTTTTTCCGCTCCTATACAGCCGGATAAAGAACCTGATTTTCATCGTTATGTGGTTGGTGCTCTACGCCCTGCTGGTCCGAACGGTGGAGCTTAGCCCTGGCGTAAGTACCTACCTGGTCCCCTTTTGCATCGTCCCGGTCATCATTCGTATTTTCTTTACGGAACGACTTGCATTTTTTGTCCACGTCTGTGTTGTACTCATCGCCAGTTTTCTGACGAATCTTGGGTACAACTTTACTTTTTTGAGTTTGATGGCCGGTGTGGTGGTAATTGTCATGGACATTGACACCAGGGATTGGGGGCGTTTTTTCCGCAGCCTGTTACTGCTCTTCGGTTTTTATTTTGTCGGCTTTATTGGTCTGGAACTGATGCGGGGCGGCACCTGGAGTACGGTTAATTACCCGACGATCGGCTGGATTGCCGGTAATGTTTTCCTGTGCTTGCTGGCGATACCGCTGATTCCGCTGCTGGAGCGCATTTTCGGTTTTATTTCTCCCATCACCCTGGGAGAACTTAGTGACATGAATCAATCGCTGCTGGAGCGTCTTGCCCGCCAGGCACCCGGCACCTGGCAGCATTCCCTTAACGTGGCGAATATGTCGGAGCAAGCAGCCCGCGCCATTGGCGCGGATGCCC
>JAUIIF010000763.1 GCA_030431945.1 Bacteroidia bacterium
CCCGACGGCGCTGGTGGTCTTCAACGACACGCTGCGCATAGCTGCCACTACCGAAAACTTCGGCGGGAGCTGGACACTGAGCGGCAAAGGCCGCCCTAACCAGGCCCTCGGCACAATCACCGCCACCGCCAACCTGCAACGTACCCTGAATGACAACCCCCTCAGCGAAGGCTTTGATGACCTGACGACCCTGTTCACCTCCCTTAACTACAGCCTCCGGTTGGCCAACAAGCGGACGACCCTCAGCGCGGCGCTCAATTATTCAGACATCGACGTAGCTGACCGCCTGACCACCGGCTACGGCGGCACCCTCGGCTGGCGCCAGCAATTCGGGGAGCGCAAAGTAAGCCTGAGCCTGACCAACACCTTCAACCATAACCTGGTGGACGGCGTCGCCGACGGCTACAGCAATGTCCTGCGCAGTACCATCAGCTGGCAGGTGGCGAAAAACCACAGTCTGTCCTTCAATTTTTCCTGGCTCGAACGCAGCAGTAATGCCGGCTTCGCCTTTTCCGAACAACGCGGCACCCTCGGCTACGGATTGTCATTACCCACGAAGCGCAAACAACGATCCACCTCTCCCTCCCCGTAACCCGAACCCCACAAACCAAATAACCATGCGTACCTTCTCCTTTCTCCTCCTGTTATTTTGTGCCCTCCCCCTCACCGCCCAGGGCGTTGTCGTCACCATTACCCGGGCCGGCATCGGGGCCACGCCGGACGGCGCCTGCCGGAGCGATGTGGCCGCGGCGGACTGCCGGGCCTTCGACGGCAATCAGAACCTTACCGTAGCCCCCGGTGCCGAAGTAGGTCTTTTTCTGGAGTGGCGCAACGACGGCAGTGCGGACATCCGGGAAGTGCGGGCAACGGACCAAATGGGTAATATCATTCTGCCTACGCTGGTGCGTACCCTCTTTCCGGGGGAAACTGATTTTGAGAACATTTTCTTCCCGGCGCCGGCCATCCCGGGCAGTTACACCATTTTGCTGACCCTGACCGCTACCGATTTTAATGACCGGGAAGACACCGACCAGTTCCGGTACTTCCTTACCGTCGATCAATCGTTACCGGTGGCCCTGACGGATTTCCGGGCGGCACCAACGGATAAGGGACAAGTCGACCTGACCTGGCGTACCCTGCAGGAAACGAACCATGACAGCTTTGAGGTCGAGCGGAGCGCGGACGGGCGAACGTTCCACCAGGTGGGCGCGGCCGCAGGTGCCGGGGAAAGTTTTACGGAGCAAGCGTACCACTTCCGCGACGAAACGCCGCTGGCCGGACGCAATTTTTACCGGCTGCGCCAGGTCGATCTGGATGGTAGTTCCCGTTACAGTTACGTGGTCGCCGCAACACCGGTGGCGACCTTCAGGGTGTATCCGAACCCGACCCGGGAGGGGCTCTCGCTCGCCGGCTTTGCCGGCGGGTGGGTAGCCGTGTTCGATGGCCTGGGCCGGCGGTTACTGGTACGGCAACTGGCCGCCGGTAGCCCCCTCAGCGTGAGTGAACTCGCCCCGGGCCGTTACTTACTGAAGACGGCGAGTGGGCAGCAATGGTGGGTGAAGCAGTGAAGTTAAAGGAGGGTTGCAGGGTAATCGCAAAATTGATCGGCTAGCAAAGCCGGCGTTCGGCGGAGGAGTCAGGTCGCTTCGCGCTCGCCTCTGCTGACAAACGCCTGATCTTGCAATTGCGCTGACATGCTCCCTCGGCGGACGAACCAGCTCGTTCCTCGCGTTTCGGCCGACGAGGGGTTGGGTTGTAAAGCCGCCGTTCGTCTTAGAAGCGGAAAACGGCGTAGCCCTTTAGCTGGTAGGTAGAGACGGTCGTCAGCATGGACGTGCCGATTTCGATCTCCGGCAGCACAGTCTCCAGAGGTATTTCCCGGGCGAGCAGGGACTGCCCACAGACAACGAGTTTGACGCCCGCTTCTTTCAGTGCTTTCACCAGGGGGGCGTTAGGGTTATCCACGCCAAATTTTTCCTGGTACGCTTCATTGTTCAGGGTAGCGAAGGTGGCCCCGCCGTGCATGGCCAGGACGACTTCCAGTTTGCCGGCGGGCACGCCGCCGACGGCGTGCAGGTTGATCATCCGCGCCACGTTATTCAGGCCGAAAGAGAGTTCTTCGGGGTCGTCTGCTCCGGTAACCACATCAACGACGATCCGGTACACCTG
>JAUIIF010000076.1 GCA_030431945.1 Bacteroidia bacterium
TGAGGTTTTCCGTTTGCAGGTCGAGGAAGGGTGCCTCCGGTGCCTCGTAGGGACTGTCGATGCCGGTGAACCCTTTGATCTGGCCGGCCCGCGCCTTAGCGTAGAGGCCTTTAACGTCGCGGGCTTCGCATACGGACAGGGGGGTATTGACGAAGACCTCCAGAAAGTCTTCCGGGCCGATGATGTCCCGGGCCAGCGCGCGAATCGCGCGCGTAGGACTTACAAACGAACACAGCACCTGCGCGCCCGCCCCGACAAAGAGCCGGGCCGTTTCTGCGATCCGCCGAATATTTTCCTGCCGGTCTGCGAGGCTGAACCCCAGGTCTCCACACAGGCCGGTCCGGACGTTATCCCCATCCAGCAGCACTACGAAGTGTCCCTGCGCAAACAATTCCCGTTCCACGGCAGCGGCGATGGTGCTCTTCCCGCTTCCGCTGAGGCCCGTCAGCCAGACAACCCCGGCACGATGGCCGTTAGCCTGCTCGCGCTCCGCCCGCTGTACCATGCGGTCATGAATAGGATGGATGTTTTCAGCCATGACTTTGCTTAAATAAGGCGCAAAGATAGGTTCATCCCGAGGGTCCAACCTACTAATTGATAAGGTTTAAGCAGGGAGAAATGGTCATATGTTGATGGGTTCTGCCTTCGTCCTATCCCTGAAAACCGGGCTTTTCTCTCCACCTGACGTAAAAATAGCAGCTGCTGCCCAGCGGGCGGCCTGGCTTTGGGGGCGCGGCCGCAGGTGCAAAAGTGGCTGCCGGGGAAAAGCCGAAGTGGTTCCGGTATTCTGCCGCCTGTACCCGTACCTTACCCGGCGAAAAATACCCCCTTACCTATGCGTTACCCCATCGGACCATTTACCTTGCCGGCTCACGAAGTTGCCGCTGCGAACCGGAATGTTTACGTTAAAAACATTGGCGAGTTACCGGAAAAAGTCGCTGCCCTTGCCCGGCAGCTAAAGGCAGACGGAAAGCTCGACGTCCCCTACCGGGAAGGTGGCTGGACGGCACGGCAGGTCATCCACCACCTGGCGGACAGCCACATCAACGCCTACGTGCGCCACCGGCGCATCCTTACGGAAGATCACCCCACCCTCACCCCCTACGACGAAGGAGCCTGGGCCGAGCTGCCGGACGTAACGGCCACGCCCATCGAAACAAGCCTGGAAATATTAAAAGGCATTCACCTCCGCTGGGCCGTCCTGCTGGCCACTTGCTCCGAAAACCAGTGGCAGCGCACCGCTTTTCACTCGGGTAGTGGCTGGACATACCGCCTGGACACCCTGGCGGCCAACTACAGCTGGCACGGACTCCATCACCTCGCTCATCTCGAGATCGTACTGAAGAAATAAGTCAGGGACCTTTTCCCCTCCGCAGCTGCTTATCTTTAAGCCAAATATGTCAACCTACTCCCGATGCTTCGTTCACTTACTACCTTGCTCCTCCTCCTGGTAGGAATTCCTCTATCCGCCCAGACCTCCTACAACATGGTGAGCTTGGGCAACTGGCACGATCCGGACCTTCCGTTTAATCGCGTCCGGTACAACGACGTTTGGGGCTATGCGGCCAATGACCGGGAGTATGCCCTGATGGGCAGCAGGGGATTCTTGCACGTACTGGACGTAACGGACCCGGAGAACATCACTGAAATTGCCCGCCTGAACGACGATGCGGGCAGCAGTAGCATCTGGCGGGATGTAAAAGTGTACGGAGACTACGCTTACATGGTTTCTGAAGCGGCAGAGGGCCTGCAGGTCATTGACCTGACGGACCTGCCCAATTCGGCCAGTGTGATCCATCGTTCCGAAGCTGAATTCAGTAACTGCCACAACATTTTCATCGATTCCTCCGTAAGCCCGGCCAAACTGTATGCTTTCGGCACCAATACCGGTGCTCAGCGAGACGGCTACCTCGTGTACAGTCTTGCGGACCCTACGACCCCCACCCTCCTCGGCCAGGCGCAACTCACCGGCGGGTATGCACACGACGGCTACGTTATCAATGATACCCTGTACGCCAATCAGGAGGGCCGGGGCCTTTACGTCTACGATGTCGCTTCCCCCAGCGCGCCGGTCGAACTGGGTATTCTGAACAACTACGTAGAAGAAGGGTACAACCACAGTTGCTGGCGCTCCGCCAGTGGAGACTACCTGGTAATGTGCGACGAAACTTTTGACAAAGGGGTAAAGATCGTCAACGTCGAAGACCCACTTGACATGGAAGTGGTCGGACTTTTCCGATCAACCCTCCTGGACCCCAACGTAAGGAGCCTGGCCCATAACCCTTTTTACCTCGGCGATACCGCGGTAGTCGTCAGCTACTACGGGGATGGGGTACAGATATGGAATGTAGCGGACCCTGCGGCACCCCGCCGCGTGGGGTATTATGATACAACGCCTGACCGCACGGATTATGGAGACGGTACCTGGGGGGCCTATCCCTACTTGCCGTCCGGCAACATCCTCGCCAGTGATGAAATCACGGGGCTCTACGTTGTCCGGGTAAGCGATTTTTATTCCCTGCCAGCCACGTACCGGGGTTGGAAGGCGAAGCCCGCCGGCAAAAACGCCCGGCTGGAGTGGACGACCACCGCCGAAGCCGCGCTTCTGGGCTGGGAGGTCGAGCACGCGGTGGAAGGCTCCTCCTTTGCCACCGTCGGCTTTGTCGAAGCTGCCGGCACGGGAACCTACGTTTTCCACCACCCCACCCCCGGGCCGGGCCGGCACTATTACCGCCTCCGTTCAAAAGAACAAGACGGCAACGATGCCCTGACGGAGGTAAAACTGGTTGAGTTTAGCGAAGACCTGGTGGCCGTAACGGCCTGGCCAAACCCTGCGCCCACCGGAGCGCGCATCCACCTCAGCGGCCTCCCACCCGATACCCCCTGGGAACTATTTGATGTAGCCGGCCGACGGGTCATGGCGGGGCAGGGCAACCAACTCCTCCCCCGGCTTACCACCGGCACCTACTTCCTGCAAAGTGCAGGGAAAATCGCCACCAAGGTGGTTTTAGTAGATTAAGTGATCCGGATTTGCTTCGTTTCACCTAGTTTACCTTCTCATACATAAAGACCCTTAAACGATGTTTGGACCCAACGAAGTAACGCCCGAAGAAGAAAAACCGGCGCTCACCCAAGGTGGGAAACTGGACTTTCTACAACGCCAGAGCTGGCAATTGGAATTAATCATTACCGGTTTTGCCCTGGCCGGAATGATTTCCGGCGCGCAGGAATTTCATGACCTGATCGCCCGGTGGCGCGACATTACGAATGAATACCCCGTCCTGGGTAATTTGCTGGGCGGAATTCTCCGCGGCATCTATCTGGCTTACTTCGTGACCATATTTCACTTCTTTTTAAATGTGGTCATCCGGTGCCTCTGGATCGGAGCCCTTGCCCTGCGGAACACCCTGAACAAAGAAGCCTACCTGAACCAAAAATTTCATCCGCTCTTCGAGAATTTCCTGCAAAAACGCCACGGAGATTTTGACCGGTACATCGTACGGCTCGATAAGGCGGCAAGTATGGTGTTCGCTTTTACCTTTCTGATGATCGCCATCTTGTTCGGCCTCATGCTCTGGGGATCTCTCTTCGGCGTGATCGTGGTTTTACTGACCAAGGTTTTTGGTCTTTCAAAATTTTTAGGGGGCATTGCCTTCTTGATTTACGCAGGCATCGGTTTGCTATATCTGCTCGACTTTGTTACTGCCGGCTCCTTGAAAAAAGGAGCGGCGAAAGTGTATTACCCGATCTACCGGGCCTTGGGCTGGCTTACGCTGGCCAGGATCTACCGACCGCTTTACTACGCTATTCTGAGCAACTCCTGGGGCAAATATCTTATCCTGGCCATCGTTCCTTACCTGGCCATCATCATGATCCTCCCGCAGCAATCCGTTAAAGTTATTTCTTTTGTGGATCGCGGCGATTTCCTCGCCTCTTACAACCAGGAGTCCGTCCTGAAAAATTATTACTACGAGGATGCGGTGGGCTTCCGGGAGACGAAAGCTCCCATCATCATTAAGTCTGACGTAATTGTAGATAAAGTACTCCGGGTACGTCTTCCACTCAGGGCAAAATACGGTGAAGCACTGACGGAAGGGACAACCCTGCCCGTACTGGCCGAAAAGCAAGACGAAGCCGAACCAGTAGCAGTAAGTAACAGTACGCCGGACTCTACGGACATCCCCCGCTGGCAAAAGGCCCTCGATGAGTACAACAAACTCACGAACCCTTTACGGATGTTGAAATCGAAACAGGATGGGGAAGAACAGCAGATACAAAATGAAAGTGAGAAAGCCGGAAGGAGAATCGGAGAAGGAATTGCCCGGAACTTCTTTGGCCGGGGATTTTCAGAACTTGCAGCAGGAACGGACAGCCTGATCATTACCAATTTGTTGAAAATACTTGAGCTCAACCTCGACGGAGAATTGGTGGACCCGGCAAATGTCTTGCTGTCCGTTGGTTACGGCGGCACCCCGATACCGGAGTTGATCGCTTATTTCCCGCTGCACGATAAATCGCCCGGTATGCACGAAGTAAGTCTGCGGGAGTTTAGAGAAGAAGAATCCGCACCTGGCAACCTGCAGCTTTTTCGGGAATACCGGGTTCCCTTTTTCTACGCTCCGGAGTAACTGATTCTTCGTGTCAGCGCCCCCCAGGCAATCATTTTTCCGTCAGGTAGCGCCAGTACCGTTTGGGTACATGTTGTAGGTGTAGCTGCATATTTTTCCGTTCCGGAATGTCTACTGCCTTGAAATAGATTTTCCACAAGTCCTGATAATCTGATTCGGCGGCTGCCAGCATATCGGCGGATAGTTGCCGCAGGTGGCCATCGTGGGAGGTAGTCAGGGTGATGTAACTGGCTTTTTTCTGATCGGTATTCCAATGCAGGCCGTAATGACGACGGGTATCATAGATTAACCATTCCATAGCGGGATAACGCGCGGCAAAGTGGTCACCCAGTAAAGGCAGGCAGTTGAAGTCCGGATCAATCAGGGCAACGTATAAGCCATCCGGCGTTTCCTGAAACCGAACGAAGGCGTGCATTCGATGCACTTCACGCCCCATTTGCTGGTCCAGCCTTTGCAGTCGTCGTACCTTTTCATCACCGGCGTCTTGCCGGACATCCTCCGAGCTTTCCATTTGCCGACGGACAAAGTGCAGGATCAGTCTTTCCGTCCCCGGTTGCTCCGTTAAAAAAGCACGGCGGAGCCATTGCATGACGCCAGTACCGGCGCGTTTCTGCAATCCTGTACCGACCCGCCGGGCGTGCGCCTCATTGGTGGGGACAAAGGTGGCGGTACTGAATAGTTGCTGCTGGTATACCTCCTCCGCTACAATATCATCTACATCTGCCCGCAGGCGGTACGCTTCAAAAATGGCGGAGAGTAAGCCGGGGAAAGTTCCGTCGTAGGTAAAAGTCACGGGCCGTTAGTTAACTCAGCTTATTGATCGGTCAGCAAATCATCCAGTGCTTCGGCTAGCACCGGAAATGTAAAAGCATAGCCTGCGGCTTCCAGTTTTTGTGCAGAACAGCGAGCTGAATCCAGTACCGTATGGCTCATTTCACCCATGGCCAGTTTCATTACGAAAGCCGGAGCGGGCACCACCAGGGCGGACTTACCCAGGGCCGGCCCCAAAGCGGCCGCCAGGGCTTTATTGGTTACCGGGTTGGGGGCTACGCAGTTAAACGTTCCGGTCAGGTGCTGTTCCATAGCGTACACGTAGGCGCCGACCAAATCGTCGACGTGAATCCAGGAATAGTACTGGCTCCCATCTCCGAAATAGCCAGAAATGCGAAAATTCAGGGGAATGAGCATTTTTTGCAGTGCCCCCTCCCTGGGGTGCAACACGATCCCCGTGCGGTTGATGAAGACGGGTATCCCGAGGGCTTCCACGGCCGCTACACTTTCTTCCCAACGCTGCACACTCTCGCTCAGAAAACCGTTTCCGGGGCCGGATTCTTCCGTCAGCAGCGTATTGCCACGGTCGCCGTAAAAGCCAATGGCGGACGCGGAGAGGTAGTGGCTGGGGGGTACTTTCATCCGGGACATGGCCTCGGCCAGCAGCCGGGTGCTGCCGGTGCGGCTCTTAATGATGACCTCCTTGCGCTTGTCGGTCCAGCGCTTGTCCACAATGCCGGCTCCGGCCAGATTGATGACTACCTCAACGCCTTCCAGCGCCGCATCATCAATCGTCTGCGCCGCCACATCCCACTGAAAAGTGGGGTATTCGCTGTCCGGGCGTTTGCTCCGGCTGAGGTGCCGGACCTCATGCCCGGCAGCCCGCAGCTGCCGGCTCAGGTGCTTACCAATGAATCCCGTCCCTCCGCCAATTAATACTGTTGCCATACCGGTTAAAGCCCTCCACCCGTAAAAGTGTTTGCCGGCAAGCAGTCTTTTTCGTGCTGGCCGGAAATAATTTTAGTGGCAGACCTGAGGCAAGGCGGTCTAAGTACACTAACGGACCCAGAGCAGGCGGGGGCCTTCCTGCCCCTTCTTCCCTGGTACAGAACGTTGTTGACACGGGCAGCGTAAATCCGCAGGATTTAGTTATCTTCGCGCCCCTTTCGCAAGGGCTGTTGGCTTTTACAACTTTACTTGCACCAGCGTTCGCGCCGTAAAAGTCTGACAGGGCCAACCAAGCTGATGGCAACACCGTTAGTCCTTTTACCGTTACTGGAAGACGAATCCCTCCGGTTTCGTTACAAAACTGCCCGTGACGCGTCTAAACCAACAAACAGGTTGACCTGAATTTGTATAACTGAATAATTTATGTATCATTGGAGGCAGTAAGGCTGGCCAAAAGTGCTTCTTTAACCTCCTTAGCAGATACACCAAATCACCCATGGAAAGATATAGCGAAAAAGATCTCGCTCAATTTAGCGAGCGTATTAAATCAGATTACCAGCTCGCCAAAGAAGAGCTTAAGATGTTACGAGACCAGGTCCGTGAACTCAGCGAAACCATGGCCGAAGGCTTTGGTGCGGACATGGGAGAAGACAGCAGCTCCGTAAGCCAGATGGAACTCCTCAACGAGCAGGTTCTCCGTAAGCGGGACCTGATCCAGGACCTCCAGAACGCGATGTTGCGGATTAAAAATAAAGTCTACGGCGTCTGCAGCGTGACCGGAAAATTAATTGACCGGCAACGCCTTGATGCCATCCCCACCACCACCAAGAGTGTAGAAGGCATGCGCCTGGAGGCGAGCGGCCAGCTCGACATTACCGCCCAGGACATCGCCCGCCGGGCCGTAGAGCGCCGGGAAGGCCCGAACAAGATCATTTCCAAGATCAAGAAACCACCACCACCGCCCCGCAAACAGGAAGTGAAAAGAAAGAAGCCCGGCCGCAAGCCGCGCAAGGTGGAAGAGGAAGATGACGATCTGATTTAGAGCGTGTTTAGTTGCTCAGCAGGCAGACGGAGGTGATACATCCAGCCGCGCTCTTAGCCTGCACTACGGCTGATCCATCAGCGAGTACCCGGTTATAGCTAAGGCAAAGTGGCCGGAGCAGATCAAACGCTTTGGCTTAAGTTCAGCTTACGCGCTGCGTAGGGTCAGTACCGTTACTTCGGGCAAAATGCCCACCCTGCCGGGATAGCCCAAAAAGCCTAAGCCCCGGTTCACGTACAGGTGCTGATCACCGGCACGGTACAGCCCGGCCCATTGTTTGTACAAGTACTGCGCCGGGCTCCACTTAAAGCCGGGGATTTCCACCCCAAACTGGAAGCCGTGGGTATGCCCGCTGAGGGTCAAGTCTATATCCGGATAGCCGGGGCGGACTTTAGCGTCCCAGTGAGTAGGATCGTGGCTCAACAGAATTTTACAATCACAGCTTGCTGTTCCGGCCGTGGCTTTGGCCAGGTCCGCCAACCGGGGAAAGCGGAAGGCAGCCCCCCAGTTTTCTACCCCCAGGACCCCGAGGGTATGGCCGTTTACGCGGAGCAGACGGTTTTCGTCCCGCAATAAATCCCACCCCAGATCCTGGTGCACCTGGAAGAGGCGTTCCATGTGCGCGGCGATTGCCGCAGCTTCCTCGGCGCTGCCGCGCGGGTGGCCCCAATCATGGTAGGTACCGTAATCGTGGTTGCCCAAAATGCTGAACACCCCGTACTTCCCGCGTATTTCCTTGAAAATGTCAACGTAGGGAAGCATTTCCCGAGCGTCACTATTGACTAAGTCTCCGGTAAAGCAGACGATGTCGGCCTGCTCCTTGTTTACCATTTCCACGGCGGCCCGCAGGGGTTCCGTTTGCGTCCAGCTACCGGAATGCATATCGCTGATCTGGACAATCTTGAACCCATCCAGTCCGGCCGGAAGGTTCTTCACCGGCACGTCCTCGGCAAACCGGCGGTAACGGTACGCATTGCGTACGACCCCGTAGGTCAGGGTAGCCAGGGGCACACCACCAGCAGCCAGCGCCGCCATGGACAAGAAGCGGGAGCGACCGGTATCCCGTTCGGTTACCGGACTGACTTTATTAATGCCCCAGGTTACTGCGCGGCGCAGGTCGTCCACCCCCAGGAGCAGGACAATCGGTAATTTACAGATCCAGAAAAGAAACAGACCGACCCGGATAAAAAGCTTAGCGGTTTTCCCCCAGTTGTCCGTCAGCTCAAAAACGTTGAGTAATAACAGGGTAAAAGCTACCAGGGAAATACCCCAGTAAATTGCGTACCCCAGTTTGCGACGGGCAGGCCGGAAAGGCGAAAGCCAGCTACGGATAGCCTGAAAGGCGTAGGCATCGAGGGCCAGCAGTACGGCCAGGAAAAGGATCAAGCGTAAATTCATCGGAAGGGGTAACGCCTTAAAAGCGGAAGAGTTGGGCCTTACGCGCAACGCAAAACCGACTCCTACCTCAAACTGTCTACTGCCCAGTAGCTTCTCGGGAAGTCCTCCCCTACCAGGACGTAGGGCTTGGGCCAGAGAGAATCCTGGTAAACGGTGATCTGGTGCGGCTCCCCTCCGGAATACAGTTTCAGGGTGGCGAAGTATTTTTCGCGGTCCATAATCTCATCAAAGTAATCGGCAGAGGGCGCGGCCGCAGGTGCAATGAACGTTTTGGCGAGCGCAGCAATAGCGCCGGTATCCAACCGCCACAAGAGGGAATCCTGAAACGTGACCACCAGGCTATCCACCCGTTCGGGTTCGAGACGCAAGAGGCGCCGCTCCCGGTACGTGGTGAAGCGTAACAACCGGGGTAACCCGGACGTCGTGGTGGGGGAAAGGGCAAACACATCTCCCGTAGCCTTTATTTTCCCCAGGGCCGGCCCCGTATCCGGAAAGGCCAACTCAATTTGCTCGGGCCGGCTCCCCCCTTCCAGTTCCAGCAGTGCCCGGTTGTTGGGGGGAAATTGTCGCATGACCGAGTCGGTCCGCAACCCCTCCAGGGCAAGCAGTAGCCGGCGGACTTTTTCCGACTGGTCATACCGCTCCGTAATGCCCTGCTTCACCGTCCACTCCTCCGTGCCAGCGGCACGGAGTAACTGGAAAGGCTCTTCCCCAAACGCCGTAATGGTAATCTTCTTCAACTCCTCCGCAGTGTGCAACAAAAGTTTTTCCTGCAGTGGTTCGTCGGTAAATTCCTGCCAGTAATACCAGCCGGCGTAGCCCAATACGGCCATCAAAAGCAAAGGCAGCAGGGTCCGCATTATTATTTTGTTTTGGTCGCCAGAAAATCCTCCAACCTGGCCATCGCCCGGGCGCGATGGCTGAAACGGCGTTTCTCCGCACCGGTCATTTCCGCGAAGGTTCGCCCGTCACCTTCCGCCGGAATAAAAACGGGGTCATAGCCGAAGCCTTGCTCTCCGCGTTCCCTGGTACTGATGGTACCTTCACAGCGGCCTTCGAAAAGGTATTCCTTTCCCTCCAGTATCAGACAGATGAAGGTACGGAAGCGGGCCGAGCGGTTTGTTTTGCCGGCTAAGCCGGCAAGGACCTTGGCATTATTAGCCGTGGCGCTGCGTTCGGGGCCGGCATAATGCGCCGTGTCCACTCCCGGCGCACCATCCAGGCCATCAATTTCCAGACCGGTATCCTCACTGAAGCAGTCGTAGCCGTAATGCTCTTTAACGAACCGTGCTTTCTGCCGGGCATTTCCTTCCAGGGTAGGTGTCGTTTCCGGAATTTCCTCCGTACACCCGATATCCTGCAAGCTCAGGAAGGCATAACCATCTCCAACCTGGGCTTTTATCTCCGCGATTTTGTGGGGGTTATTGGTGGCAAAAACTAGCTTCGTCATAGCAGGATTATGGAAAAAGTACGGGTGGGGTTAATCTTTGGTAAAACCGGCTTTAATGGCGCGCCACAGCGCGCCGGCCGGTCCGTTGTCGCCGTTCGCCTTCGCCGTGGCGATCAGGTTGACGGACGGTGCCTTCAGGTACGTTATTCCCCCAACCTGTACGGCAAAATAATCCGCTACCTGAAAGTGCAGGCCCAGGGCGGGCAACTCCTGCCCGAAAAGGATCACCCGCTTGACCCGTAAATGCCGGAGTAACCCGGCCAGGTCAATTCCCCCTTGCTCCGCAGTCCAGGGCAACAGGTGGACTTCCAGCTCAGGATCCGAGAACCCGGCCGCCTGCAGTACCCGGGCCAGAAAGTCATAATCGGTATCGTACACGACCAGGACATCAACCCCTGCGACCGCCTCGGGGGCCAACAGGCGGAGGGCAGCGGCAAAGTCCGGCTGGCCAATCAGGTCGATGTCAGGAAAACGGGATTGCATATGGCGAAGGTACTCCCTGATCCTGAAAAACGAGAAAGGCGCGTGCAGCATTCCAGAAATCGGGCCTGAGCGGAAGTAACGAACGGTGCCGGTTTCCGCAACTTTCTCTTAGTCTCCCTACATTTATCCGACCGACCAGCCAAGCCATGTCCGACTTCAACGCCAAGTTCTCCTTCAACTCCCCCGCAGAAGAAGCTGACTTCCTGCACGAAATAAGTCTGCTGGCCCCGGCTCTTTACCATACCCAGGAACGTGCGGAACACCTGCTGATCATCTACCGCAGACTGGTGGCCGAACGTTCCCCTTTCAGTCTGCAGCTGCGGGAAGCCAGCCTCCCGCAGGAGCGCCTGCCTTTACTCCAGCCCCGGCTCGCCGCCTGGGCTGCTGGTAGCGGGGAAGACGATCTGCTTTACGATGCCCTGCTGTTACTTGACGCCCGGGGTCTGGAAGCCCCTTTCCTGCAGCAGTTAGTACGCACACCTCCTTGCTTACGCAGTGCAGCCCCCCTCGGCCTGCTACGTGCCGCTCCACTGCCGGCAGTGCGCCAGTGGAGTGACCTCCTCACGCTTCACCCCCAGGCTATTACTACCGAAAACCTGGTTATTGCCCACCGGCTGATTCTGGAAACTTTCTTTCACGAAGCAGGAGAATGGGGAGAGCTGCAGGAACTGAATACTTTTCTCCAGGAGGTGCTTCCGGCCTTAATGGAAAAATTCCCTCCGTTGGACCCTCAGCGGGAAATCTTACGTCTGGCGGACTGGTTCCAACTGTGGGCCCATCACTACCGGCAGACCGTTCCTGACCTGCCGCAGGATCATCCCTACTACCAACTTCCCTTTACCACCATTATCAAATACCTGCCTGCTGTTGTCCTCTGGAATAATGGGGTGCCTTACCGCAACGG
>JAUIIF010000764.1 GCA_030431945.1 Bacteroidia bacterium
TTCCGTTGAGGTAAAAAGTAACGTCCTGGTGTACCTGCACCGGGATCGTAAGCCTGATGACGGATCGCTCAATGTGCAGCCCCAGCGTAGGGTCCGTATGTTCCTGCACCTCAGCGCCCGGGGCCAAGCGCAGGATACGGACCAGCGTAACCCGGGTATGTTGCTGGAAGAACTTGACCATCTCCGTCAGGTAGGGAGATTGTTGCAGCGCCGGCGTGGGCAACCAGTCCGTCCAGCTTCCGTCGGCGTAGTCCTCCGCCGGTGGCGGCAGGGGCAGGGTCGTGTCTACCATGTGTGCCGGTGACCGGAGGGGCACGGGATCATAGTAATGAAAATGCCGGAAGCCCAGGCGCTGAAGATCAGCCTGTATTTTACCGACGTCAAACGTAAAGGGAAGCTTCACCCGGTCGGCAGTTACGGCCGTGTCTTGGGTATTTGTCATGCTGGAATGGGTTTAAATGGGATGTAGAACAATTTGCACAACTAATACGAGGGGGCAAGCCCCGCCCGCTACGAAAGGCGGCTCTCCGACCCTTAGCAAAGGCCTGATTTCAGGACTGGCTGTGCATTTTTTTATTCACACGTTAAATGTTGGTTATGGATCAAGGTAGCAGTTTTTCCCAAATTCGGGAAACCGGCATAATTTAAACTGCATCCTTTACTTACCACCCCACGCTCAGGGCGCTTTCCTGGTAGCCGATTCGGTGAGCTACGGCTTTCAGGGTGTCCCCACGGTGGTAATCCAGGGGTTCGGTATATACTTGCCAGGGGCCGGCTTTTGCCCCGGGGGGGATGATGCGGAAGGCAATTTGCGCACCGGGTGTTTTGCTTTCCAGTACGAAGCGGCCCAGGCTGTCGCGTCGCAGTTGCGGCCGACCGGTGACGGGCATTTCTTCCGCGCCGTTCCAGAACCGCTGCACGAGTTCAATTTCACTGATCGCGCCGAGGTCGCCCACCTCCGCCAGCCAGTTGTCCGTGGCCTGACGAAGCTCCGTCAGCTTTTCGGCGTGGGCGGGCTGGCCGGCCAGGTTATTCAGTTCGTACGGATCGGCCCAGGTATCGAAAAGCTCTTCGGTGGGTTTGGACTTCCGGAACCACTGCGCCTGAGCATCCGTGAGCTGGCCGGCGTCGCGCGCCTTCAGCAAGGACTGCATGGCCTGCATCTGCTCCCGGTAAACGACGGGCAGGTAGTACCCCCGTTCGGGATAGTAATTGCGTAAGTACTTGAAACGATGGTCCCGGGCGGCCCGGATGCGGTCGTAGAAGCCATCCAGGCGGTCGGAGGCGGCAAAAATGTAACTGCGGGGCGCGGCGGCCTGTTCACCCAGCACGGCCTGTCCCTGGCAGTACTCCGGCACCTCGATGCCGGTCAGGCTGAATACGGTTGGCGCCAGGTCTACAAAGCTGAAGAGGGTAGAGTCAATGGCTCCCGCCCGGCGATTATCCGGCCAGGCAACGATCATCGGTACCCGTAGTCCACTGTCGTACAGCAGCCGTTTCTGCCGCGGTAACGGACCGCCGTGGTCGCTGTAAAAAAAGATAATGGTATTGTCGAGCAAGCCATCTGCTTCCAGTTGGTCCAGCAGCAGTCCGACCTGCTGGTCCATGATCTCGATGTTGCTGTACACCCGGGCGGCATCGATGCGGGTAGGTAGGTCGTCGACGAGATAAGGCGGCAGCGGAACCGCTGCGGGTGTCACCGTCAGCGGTGGGCGATCTTCCCCACGCCAGACGTCTCCCCAGGGATAAACGGTGGTCGTGTCATTTTCGAAGCCGGGGCGAAAGCGCAGGTTTCCCTTACCCGTCATCCATACCTGGCTTTCGTGGGTGATTTCCATATTGAAAATGCTGAAAAAGGGCTGCTGCGGGTCCGTCCGGTGCCGCCAGTGGGCCTTGGGGCCCAGTTCATCCCACGCTGATTTTGGGGGTTGAAATTGATAGTCCGTTTTCTGGTTATTCGTGGCGAAATAACCGTTCTCCCGCAGTACCTGCGACATCATTTTTACTTCTGGCGGCGGCAGGGCACCGTAAGAACCCGGTAGCCCCAGGTCCTGCAGCCCCGTGCCGCCATACTGTTGGGTACGCATGTGGTGCCCACCGATGCTGATCGGGTACATACCGGTGGCAATGCAGTTTCTACTGGGGGCACAGACACCCG
>JAUIIF010000765.1 GCA_030431945.1 Bacteroidia bacterium
GCTGGCAGACCTGCTTAATTTTGCAGGTATCCGGGCGCTGGCGGACCGCCGATTCCGCGAATGCTCCACCGGAGAGCAACGCCTGTTGCTACTGTTGCGGGCGCTGATCAAAGCGCCGCCGGTGCTTCTGCTCGACGAACCTTTTCAAGGGCTGGACGCGCATCGGATCAAACGTTGCCGGGAGTTGCTGGCGACCGTACTCACCCCGGACCGCACACTGATTTTCATCTCCCACTTTCGGGAAGAAGTCCCGGAGGGGGTAGATAAGGAATTGCCCCTGGCGGCTTGGTAAGGCCAGCCGCCCGCATGGCTCGGCCGGCGTTACTTGGCACCTGCAGGGTAATCGCAAACTCCCCCGCCGGCCGAAACGCGAGGAACGAGCTGGTTCCGTTCCGGGCTGTTACGCGGTCGTCCGGCAAGGGATCGGGGCTGAGTTACAAGATGCGGGGGCGCGTTACGGGTTGCCAGCCGCCATTGGGCGGACGAGTCAGGCCGCTACGCGTCCGCTCCGGCCGACGAATGATGCCTTCTGGCAATTGCCCTGTTTGCACCGGCGGCCGCGCCCAGAAAAACGCCAAATTGCTACGTACCTTTGCCCCTTCTACGCACGGTAGCTGCTGCTCAGACTACCTACTATCTGACTATCTCCGCTAACTCATGGCCCGCAACCGCCGCAACCGCTTTCCGCAACGTATCGACAACGTAACCATCACGGGCCTGGCCGACAAAGGCTTCTGTGTCGGTAAAACCGACGAGGGCCAGGTGGTCTTTGTCGAAAAAGTAGTACCGGGGGATGTTGTTGACGTGCGCCCTTTCCGAAAGAAAAAGTCCGTCCTCTTCGCCGCACCGCTGGAATGGCACGAGCGTTCTGCCGACCGGGTCGAGCCTTTCTGTCAGCATTTCGGGGTGTGTGGAGGATGTAAATGGCAGGACTTCAGTTACGAAGGGCAACTACGGGAGAAAGATCGGATGGTCCGTGATGCGCTTACGCGCATCGGCAAGGTTGAAGTAAAAGAATGGGAACCCATTCTGGGCAGTGAGGCCACCAGCTTCTACCGCAACAAACTGGAATACGGCGTGGCCAACCGCCGCTGGCTGACGGTGGAAGAAGTCGGGGACGAGGACGTGACCAACGAACAGAACGTCATTGGTTTTCATAAGGCCGGTGCCTACGATAAACTGATCGATATCCAGCAATGTCACCTGCAGCACGGCCCGAGTAACGAACTGAGGAATGGCATCCGCGAGCTGGCGATAAAAATGGAAGTGCCGTTCTTCGATATGCGGGAGCGTACGGGACTGTTCCGGCAATTCATGATCCGGACCACCACTACGGGGGAGTGCATGCTGGTGCTGGCTTTCTTTACTAACGATCAGGACCGGATCGTTCCCTTTCTGGAGGCCATCATGGCCGAATTCGGCGAACACCTCACCAGCCTTTACTACTGTATCAACGGCAAGGTGAATGAATACATGATGGACCTGGAGATGCACCTCTTTGCCGGCACCTCCACGATCAAAGAAACGCTGGGGCACGTGAGTTTTCACATCGGCCCCAAGTCGTTTTTCCAGACCAATACCCGGCAGGGAAAGCGCCTGTACGACATCACGGCGGAATACGCCGGGCTGACGGGAAACGAGAACGTCTACGACCTCTACACCGGCATCGGATCTATTGGCCAGTACGTAGCCAGGGATGCGGGGTCGGTCGTGGGCATTGAGGAAATTGCTGCGGCCATTGAGGACGCTAAGATTAACTCGGCGATGAACGGCCTGGACAACTGCACCTGGTACGCCGGGCGCACGGAAGACATTCTGACGCCGGAATTTGCCGCCAGGCACGGCCGGCCCGATGTGCTCATTACCGACCCGCCGCGGGCCGGCATGCACCCCAGGGTGATCCCCATGCTGCTGGAGCTGGCGGCGCCCGTCATTGTCTACGTATCCTGCAACCCCGCGACGCAGGCGCGGGACCTGGCCCTGCTCGCCGAAAAGTACGACGTGGTGAAAGCCCGGGCGGTGGATATGTTTCCGCAGACGAGTCACTGCGAATCCGTCGTCAGGCTGGAACTACGCTCTTAGAGAAGTTGGTATCGGGCAGGTTACGGCTTCGCTGGGTGAGGCTGCGGCAGATAGGTACATATGGAGAAGTCCATT
>JAUIIF010000077.1 GCA_030431945.1 Bacteroidia bacterium
GCGGAGCAACTGGAGCAATTAAGGGAAGTACTACAGTATACCGTGCACGGCAGGTTGGGCACGGTTGCCATCCTGGGCAACCACGACTACGGGGAGAAGTGGCAGGAAGAGGAGGTGGCGGAGGAAATTAGTGCGGCGTTAGACCTGGCCGGGGTGCAGGTGCTGCGTAATGCCACCACCAATATTGCCGGACTCACGGTGTTGGGGCTGGACGATTTGTGGGGAACCAACTTCGCGCCGGAGAAGGTGCTGTCGGCGCACAACCCCACCGTGGCCAACCTCGTCCTTTGCCATAACCCGGATGTGTGTGACCTCGACGTGTGGCACGGCTATGAAGGCTGGATCCTGGCCGGACACACCCACGGCGGCCAGTGTAAGCCTCCCTTCCTGCCCCCTCCCTTACTCCCGGTGCGCAACCGAAAATATACGGCAGGCGCTTTTACGTTAGGTGACGGGCGTGAGCTGTACATTAACCGGGCGCTGGGGCATTCTTATCAGGTCAGGTTTAACGTACGGCCGGAAATAACGGTGTTCACGCTCGAACGGGCAGGGTAGGGGGCGCGGCCGCAGGTGCCGGCAGGGCTGTAGGGGCAAGGTCGCCTGCTCCTTAAGGTCCGTTTTTGCACCTGCGTTCCCGCCCCCTGTCCTCCCCGGAAGACAACTCATTGCCCGGCCGCGCCGTTTCTATGGTTATGCTGAAGTGGTTGCTCATTTTTCCCATTCGAGTTTATCAGGTGACCTTGTCGCCGCTCCTCGGTCCTAATAAGTGTCGGTACCAGCCGACCTGCTCCTCCTACGCCATTGAAGCCATCCAGGAATGGGGGGTGCTGAAAGGCAGCTGGCTGGCGGCGAAAAGAATTGGCAGTTGCCACCCCTGGGGGAGTTTCGGGCCGGACCCGGTACCTAAAAACCCCAGGCGGAACAACGAACAGACGGCTGCTGAAAATGAGCAAAAAGCCGCGCAGGATTAAGGTCTAGTTCCTTAGTCCTTATCTTAGCATTTCTTAAAAAGCTTTCCATGTTATTACGCAAACTATCACTGCTGGCCCTTCTCTTTTCACTGAGCTTTTCTTCTTTTGCCCAGGGCATTGAATTTTTTCACGGTACCTGGGAGGAAGCGCTGGTCAAGGCGGAAACAGAGGGCAAATTGATTTTTGTCGATGCCTATACCACCTGGTGCGGACCGTGTAAGCAGATGAGTGCCAACGTATTCCCGCAGGCGGAAGTCGGCGAGGTTTTTAATGCCAACTTCATTAACGTGAAGCTTGATATGGAAAAGCCGGAATCGGAAAGCTTTCGCCGGGTACACAGCGTAAGGGCTTACCCGACCCTGTTCTGGATCAATGGCAAAAACGAAGTGGTGCACCAAAGCGTTGGCGGAAAAAAGGTAGCAACCCTGATCACTACGGCCAACTCGGCCATTGCCAAGCAGGACGACCTGCCCGCCCTCCAGGCGGTCTGGGACGAAGGTAACCGGGCACCCGATTTCGTCTTCAAGTACCTCCGGGCGCTGGTCCGCCAGGGAGAGAATCACCTGCGGCCGGCCAATGATTATTTGCGGGATCAGCCAGACCTGTCCCTGCCCGCCAACCTGAACATAATTCAGGTCGCTGCCACCACGGCCGATAGTCGCATTTTTGAACTGCTGCTGCAAAATAAAGCGGGCATCGTAGCCCTTAACGGGGAGGAGGCCTTTGAGCAAACCGTAAAAAATGCGGTTAATTCCACCAAGGCAAGAGCACTGGAGTACCTGGATGCCTCCCTGTTGGAAACGGCCGTAGAGAAACTGGCGGTGGTAGATGCGGAAGGTGCCCAGCAACTGGAACTGCAGGGCGCTTTCGAGCTGGCGGCACTCGGTAATGACCTGAAAGCCTTTGCCAAGGCCATGAAAAAATACCTGAAAAAGGGTGTCGGGCAAGACCCTTCCCGTCAGCTGGAGGTGTACCAGGTGGCAAGTACTTCCAAATTTGCTGATGATGCCGATGTGCTGGAGATGGCCCTGGCCGCCGGCAGTGCGGCGGCGGCGGCCGATGAGGCCACGGGGTACCGGCAGTATTACCGGATGGCCGATTTTCTCCTCAAGCAGCGTAAGGCTGACCTGGCCCTGACCTATGCGCAGAAAGCCCTGCAGGCGCTGCCGGAAAAGCAGGCAAACTACGAGCGGGCCATCAATGGCCTGATCAAGCGTATTGAAGAAGCACGCTAGCCAGTCGGTTGCGTCAATCTCCACCGCGCGCCCGGCAAAAAGCGTCGCCAGACTAACGAACTAAAAAACTAAGGAACTACCTTCGCCCCATGTTCGACCTCTTTCTCACCATCGCGCTTATCTATTTCGCTTACCGCGGCTATAGCTGGTACACCGCCGTCCAGGCCCGGGTCCAGGGCGGACCGGGTAAAGAGGAGGTCGGGGAAGAAGAAATTTCCATTAAACAATCTCCTGCTCCCGGGCAGGAAGACGATTTCATCGAGTACGAAGAAGTCGACTAAGTTCACAGTTACCATGGCGGATCCTACCCGTTTTAACGGTCGCATCAGCGACTGGGTCCTCCACAAGGAGAACCAACTCATCGTATTCAACAAGCCGGCGGGCCTGCCGGTGCAGCCGGATAAAACCGGGGACCCGAGCCTGCTGGGCATGGGCGCGGCCTACGTCCGCCACGATCTGTACCTCATTCATCGCTTAGACCGGCCGGTTTCCGGCGTCGTCGTTCTGGGGCAGAAGCCCTCCGCCCAGACCGCGCTGACCAAGCAACTGCAGGCCGGGACAATCGAAAAACATTACCTGGCTGTTGTTGGCAACCGCCCGGAGAAAGACGAAGATACCCTGCGGCATTACCTGCGTAATGCCCCCGGTAATCGGTCGGCCGTTGATGAAAACCCGAGCCCGGGCAGTAAGCAGGCCGAACTGAGCTACCGGTACCTCGGCAGCAGCGATCGGTATCACCTGCTTGCCGTTCAGCTGAAAACCGGGCGGAAGCACCAGATACGTTGTCAGTTGGCAGCCATCGGCTGCCCGTTGCGCGGAGACACCAAATATGGCTTCAAACGAGCCAACGAAGACGGGAACATTGACCTGCACAGCTACCGGATCTGCTATGACCACCCGGTGACGCAGCAACGTACGGAGCACATTGCTCCGCTGCCGGACGGAAAAGTGTGGGAGGCGTTTCGGGAGCTGGTCTAATCCGCCAGTGCTCGGTAAAGTTTGAATCCGACACATTTAAAAATACTATCAGCCTGCCGCCGGCAGGCAGGAAAGTCGGGCAAACCGGAGTGTAAAGATTGCTAAAATCAAACTTTACGCAACACTAGGGTCAGCAACCTGCGTTCAATTTGGCGGCGATGCCGCAAAATGTGCACAATGGCGTGTTCCAGCAATTGTTCCACGTCATACCGCTGGCCCCAGCTGGTCACTATTTTATCAGCCGCAGATTTCTCTTCCAGCGGAAGTTCCGGATAGTCGGCGAAAAGCTGCTCAGTGTAACAAAACATCTCCTGCAGGGCGACTCGCACGGCCGGCAGGTCATGGAGCACGATCGGTTCACTAAGCGGAATCTGCTCGCCCTGGTGGTTGCGAATAGCAATCGCGTAGTTGTAGCCGGCCCTCACCACGTGGACCAGAATGGACTGGATCGTGGGGAAGTCCGGGTCAGCGACCGTAGCCGTCAGTTGTTCTTCCCCTATTTTCGGAAGTAACTGTACCAACTCCGTCAACGCCCTTTCGTACTCATCCAGCAAGGCCCCGGTGGCACCATTATCTCTGTAGTCAGGCATAATCTTGGTTTTCCACAAAATGGTGTGGGATATTCACATCTCCAAACCCTTACCTTCGCCGCAAATTCACCCCCGATGACTGCCGATATCATCTTCCAGCATTTTCCTGATCTTACGGACCGCCAGCGCGAACAGTTTGCTGCGCTGGACGGACTCTACCGCGACTGGAACGCCAAGATCAACGTAATCAGCCGTAAGGACATCGACAACCTGTACGTCAACCACGTTTTACACAGTCTGGCAATTGCCAAGGTCATGCGGTTTGTGCCGGGTGCTAAGGTTCTGGACCTGGGCACGGGGGGCGGCTTCCCGGGTATTCCGCTGGCGATCCTTTTTCCGGAGACCGAATTTCACCTTGTTGACGGGATTGCCAAGAAAATCAGGGTTTGCAATGAAGTCATTCAGGCCATTGGCCTGACCAATTGCCGGGCCGAGCAAAAACGGGCGGAAGAAATTAAAAAGCCCGTGTATGATTTCATTGTCACCCGCGCCGTAGCTAAGATGGAAAAGCTGGCCGAATGGAGCTTTCGCCTGATCACCAAAAAGCAGCGCCACGCGCTGCCCAATGGCATTCTGGCCCTGAAGGGAATCGGGCTGCAGGAGGAGATGTCCGCCTTCCCGCAGGGCGTCATCGAAGAATATCCGATTTCAAAGTACTTCCCGGAGTACGATTTCTTTGCGGTCAAGGCCGTAGTCTATTTACAGTACTAATCGGCCGCCGGGCCAAAATGAAAAGCCGTCTTTCCCATCGCAATGGGAAAGACGGCTTTTTTAGCTCCGCAGAAAAATGGTGCGGCCTACATGTAACCCAGGGCCATGACCAGGTACGTCAGCATAAACGGCATGGCTACCCAGAACCACTGGTTCATGAAAATCAACATCAGGAGGAAGATGACCAGTGAGATCAGGAAATAGACCCAGTACTTGCCGGTAGATTCGTTAGTTGCAGTCGTTGCCATGGAGTATGCTATTTTAGGGGGGCAAAGATAATACGGATTTTTGGTAATGTCCGTTGCTGGACAGTGCTTATTCTCATCATCAGTACCCGACTTCTGCCGCCGCCGCACCATCCAGGAACCACCGGAGTTTACCGCTGGTCGGCTTGATGTGGGCAACGGGAAAGTCTTCCGCGCCGTGTTCCCGGTTGATGATCTGGGCAACGCGCTGCGTTTTCCCATTGCCCGTAATGAGGAAAACGACTTCGTCGGCGGCATTAATGACCGGGCCGGTCATCGTTACGCGCAGCTGTCCGGAATCCGGATGGGTAGCGACGGCGCAGATGCGGGGATCAGTCAGCAGGGTTGCCATGTTGCTGGGAAAGATGGAGGCGGTATGCCCATCCCCGCCCATGCCCAGCATGTTGAGGTCGAGCATCGGCAGCCCGTCGGAGTTGGCGGGGAGCAGCTTGACCATAAGCTCTCCGTAAGCGGCAGCGGCTTCTTCCGGCGGCAGGTCCGTGTTGACGGCGTGTACCTGGCTGGCGACTACGGGCACGTGGTCAAAAAGGAGTCGTTTGACTTCTCCGTAGTTGCTTTCCGGATCGTCATGCGGTACACAACGTTCATCTCCCCAAAAGAAGTGGAGGCGGTTCCAGGCAATTTTGTCCCGGTATTCAGCAGCCAGCAGTTTAAACAGTAGTTTCGGGGTACTTCCGCCGGAAAGGGCCCAGAAAAAAGGGCCTGCGGGTTTTTCGTGCAGCCGCTGCACGAGGTGGTCGGCAAAGGCTCGGGCTACGGCAGGTCCGTCAACAAAAACGTGGAGATCGGGCGTGTAAGGCATGGTAGGGTTGTCTTTTGGAGGGGCATGATACGGAGAAAAGAGGAGATGGGCGAGCAGGATAATACCGCAAAGAACGTTCGCTAAGCGGGGCCGCTGCACCAGGGGTGGTGGTTAGGCAAACCAGCAGGCGCGGTCGCAGGTGCAGACACCGGACGGAAGCGGGGTTGCGGACAGAGTATCAGGGGTAGGCCGCCGCCAGGCGATCTCCAAGGGCAATAATGTCTTCCCGCCGGGCGAGCGCAGCGAGCCAGTTATCGGGGATGGCAGCGGCGCCGTAGAGCAGGGCCGCCGGTGCGCCGGCTACGCAGGCGGTGGTGTCGGTGTCTTCGCCCAGGTTCACGGCTTGCAGCACGGTGGTCCGGTAGTCGTCCGCATTGAAAATAGCCCAGAGGGCAGCCTCCAGACAGTGCACTACGTACCCACTGCCCCGCACCTGCGTGCGCGCCACCTTAGTGAAGTCGGCCGTCAGGAGCGTGTGCAATACCTCGAATTCCTGGGCCGGCGGATTGGCCTGCAGCATGATTTCTTCCGTTTCCTTCTGGGCCCGTAGCAGCGCCTCCTGGCGGTGCCGGCCCTGGACGAGGTAGTGACAGAAACGCAGGTACAGAAAGCAGCAAAAAGCAGAACGGATGTGCCCGTGGGTAAGGGCAGAGTGCCACCAGATGTACTTCATCCAGCTCTCCTGCGGCTGGTCTTTGAGCAAAGCGTAGAGGGGGAAGATGCGCATGAGCGCGCCATTGCCGTTGTCCTGTTCGGTGGCTCGGTGGCGGAGCTCAGCCAGCTGATCTTCTTTCCCGTCCCGGATCATCTGCAACAACCGGTCGATGGCGTTGCTGGTCGTCATCCCGATGTCGAAAATTTTGTCCTCCGGCGTCCAGTAGCCGTGGAGTTTGTAGTTGATGAGGCGCTTGGCCTGGTTTACCAGGTCGAATTTTCCGGTGGCCAGGCTTTCCGCCAGGCCGAAGGCCAGGCTGCTGTCGTCCGAGAAATACCCGGGCGGCTGGTGGTAGGTGCCGAAACCGCGGATGTCTTTTACCGGATTGGCGTCCAGTTCTTCCCGGCTCTGAAACTCCACGGGGACGCCGATGGCGTCAGCTACGGAAAGGCCAAGCAGGCCGGTGGTGATGGGGTGCATGGTCATTTATGGGTTTAAAGTATTATTGATTTCCCGGATTGCTGCGGTCGGAACAGCTGCCTGCCGGGCAAATTTCGGCCAGTCGGAAATGGCCTCTCTCACTTCAGCAATGATACTTTTCGGGTGTTTGTATGGTGGGCTGTTTGTTCTCACCACGGCCGGCCATGCTGGGCCCGCCGGTCTGTGCTGCCGGCCGTAGCAGTGAGTCATTAATTCAGGTATTTCGCCACAATCGGCATTCTGCGGCCCATCCCGAAGCTTTTTTTGCTCACCCGCAGCACCGGCGCCGTTTGGTAGCGCTTGAATTCGTTGATGTTGACGAGGCGCAGCGTCCGCTTCACCAGGGCTTCATCGAAGCCCAGCGCAATGATGTCCTGCGGGCTCTGGTGTTGCTCGATGTACTGGTACAGGACGGCATCCAGCTGATCGTACGGGGGCAGGCTGTCGGAGTCGAACTGATCGGGTTTCAGTTCCGCACTGGGGGGCTTGGTTATAATGTTTTCGGGGATCACCTCTCCGTCTTTATTGATGTACCGGGCCAGCTCAAAACATTCCGTTTTGTACACGTCACCAATCACACTCAGGCCGCCGCACATATCTCCGTAGAGGGTGCCGTAGCCCACGGCCATCTCTGATTTATTGGAGGTGTTCAGGAGGATATGGCCGAATTTATTACTGAAGGCCATCAGCAGCATGCCCCGTGCCCGGGCCTGAAGGTTCTCTTCGGCCAGGCCTTCCGGCTTGGCCCAGAAATGCGGCTTGAGGACGTCCATGTAGCTGTTGTATATACTTTCGATGGGGACGATGTCGTACTGGGTGCCGAGGTTCTCCGCCAAAGCCCGGGCATCGTTGACGCTGTGGTCGGAGCTGTGCTGACTTGGCATCAGAATACACCGTACGTTATCCGGGCCGAGGGCCCGGGCCGCCAACACCGCCACCAGGGCTGAATCAATTCCTCCGCTGAGGCCGAGAATAGCTTTCTTGAAGCCCAGCTTACCAAAGTAATTCTGAATCCCCATCACGATGGCATCATGGATCAGGGTCATCTTGTGTTTGGCTTCCTCCCCGGAGACCAACTCTTTTTGCGCCACTTCTTCCGTATTGTAGATGCGCAGCGCTTCTTTGAAATAAGGCAGCTCATCAATGACGGTTCCGTCCGCGTGCAGCACGAGCGAGCCGCCGTCAAAGAGCACCTCCGTCTGTGCGCCCACGTGGTTGGCGTAGTACAGCGGCAGGTTGTAGCGCCGGCAATTGGCCTGCATCACTTCAATGCGATTGGCCGCGTGGTTATAGGCAAAAGGGGAGGCCGAAAGATTGATGATCAGGTCGGGTTGGTGGACCATCATCTCATCCATCGGGTTAATCTTGTACAGGGGGTTTTCATTGCCTACGTTCCAGCTGTCTTCGCAGACGACCATGGCAATGGTTTTGTCCCGGTACCGCACCACGCCCCATTCGTGGGCGGGCTCGAAGTAGCGGTACTCATCGAAAATATCGTAGGTGGGCAGCAGCGTTTTGTGCTGTACCTTTTGTACCCGTTGATTCGCCAGGAAGTAGGCGCTGTTATACAGGTCCTTTCCTTCAACGACGGGGTTGCGGGAAACCGAACCCACGATGATGGCGATACCATCAGCCGCTTTGGCCAGCTCAAGAATGACCTCTTCCGCCTTATCAATGAAGTCGTCAAACTCCAGAAAATCCCGGGGAGGGTAGCCGACGGTAGCCAGTTCCGGAAAGACAACAATGTCCGCCCCCTGTGCTTTTGCCCGCTGGGTGTATTCCAGCATTTTGGCCAGATTGGCCGCAAAGTTGCCAACGTGGACGTTGATCTGGGCAAGTGCGATATTCATAAATTCAGCTTTAATTAGGGCAAAGATAGGGGATGCTTAGTTTAAATACAAAACTAAGTGAAGGCCGCTTGGTTTTGCCGGCAAAATACGGCGATTATTCTCAACCCTGCACCTGCGTTCGCGCCTTAAAAGCGGACCCTGTAGCCCGCGCCGAGCAGTAAAATATTACCTGGCTGCCGGGTGATCTGATCGGGCATATGCTCGTAACTGAGGTCGAGCAGGAAATTGTTCCGTTGTACCCTGACGCCCCCGCTGAGCAGGAAGTAGTTGTTGGAAAAAAAGCTGTTGAAGCTGGATTCGAAGGCATTGTAATTGCTCAGCCCCGCAGTGAGCTGAACGGAAAAATCCGGCCGTTTGACGGGGTACACTCCCAGCGACAAATTGCCCTTGATCATGGATTGCGCAACGTTCGTCTGTTCCTGCCAGCGAAAAGTGTGGTACACGTAGTCTGCAGAAACCAGTACGCCCAACCATTTCATCCGGTTGGTAAAGCTGGCCTCCAGCTGGTAGCCCAGCTGGAAGGAGAATTGTTGTTCGCTGTAATTTTTGTCCCGCAGGCTCAGGTGAGCCAGGCGGGTAAAATGTTTGAAGTCCACCCCACTGGGCACCCGTCCGGCATCCATAACCAGGTTAAGGTTCTTTTTGCAGGTGGCGTAGGAACCGAGGATGCGCATGATGGAGGCGTCCGTAAAGTCAGCCCGCCGGGCCATTTCCAGTGCGGCGGGGCAATCCCGCACGAAGAACTTAAGCTTGTTGCGGAAGCGGCTGGGGTTGGCGTGCAGGATTTCGTAAACGAGGATGGTCGTCAGTTCGAGGGTAAGTTCTATTTCTCCCTGGCGGAGCAGGTAAAAGTAGTCCTGGGTCCCGATGGCTTTTGCATTGTATTCATTACCCGAGAGGTTGACGCGTAACAGTTCGAGATCGCCGTCGATCAGTACTTCGGCAAAACGACGCTGGCTTACTTCCACCCCGCCAAGCTGGGGGTCTGGAATATCAGCGGTAACGGCGCGGAAGGTACGCCCTTGCTTTCCGAAGGAATACCCCTGCAGGGAATTGGGCCCGTATACTTCAACGGAGCCGTCAGGGCTTCGCAGGGCTACCTGCTTGCTGTAATCTGCTTTTGACGCCCGGATGATGGTGCCCCGGGAGGAAGTACCGTCAGCGAAAATGACGACATCTTGCGCTTTAGCACCCGGTTGAGCGGAAAGGGAGGTGAACAGCGCCAGAAGAATAGCGATCGGGAGGACAAGTCTTAACATAAGGGAGAGGATAAACGCGCAAGAAAGTCGCATAAGATAAGCAGCGACGCGGAGAAAATCGTTTTTCCCTCCAGCCAGCAGCCCTCTCCGGCCCGTTTTTGCCTACCGCATACGGTCCAGCCCTGCTTTTGCCAGGAGGTGAAGCCCGGCCCGGTACTCCTCCGGATTAAGCTCCAGGCACAGCTCAAAATAGTTGATGGCGGCAGCGGGGTTCCCTCGTTTTTCTTCGATCAACCCGGCTTGGAGGGCTGATTTACAGGCGTAAAAGGCAGGGTTGTCGCGGCCTACCTGTACGGTACGCAGGTAGAATGAGATGGCACCGTCGAGGTCGTTGAGGCCGTCCAGCACTCGTCCGGTTCGGTACAGGTATTCCAGGTTTTCCTCTTTTGTTAGGGTAGCGACATTTATGTTGTCGAGGCGGGCGCGGGCGCGGGTGCAATAATTGCCGTCGAAGAGCAGGCGGGCGCGGAGCAACTCGGGGTGCGGCGGGCGCTGCCGCGCCGCTTCCCGGGCGGCGTTCTGATCGCCTCCGGCCTGGCTGCCTCCCAGGATGCGTTCCATGGCCTTGCGGTAGCCGGTTTCGTCTCCTTCCAGCCAGTAAGACCAGGCTATTTTCTGGCGGGCTTCCTCTTTGAAGTGCCGGCCGGCGTACCGAATGTTGAAGGACTGGAAATGGACTCTTGCCCGCGGGTCCAGGGTCCTCAGCTTGGCGAGGCCAAGCATGAAGTCGAGGTAAGGAAAGTCTGCCGCCGTACCGCCCCGGGGTTGGGCTTCCAGCAGGCGGAGAGCCAGGTCATTGCGGCCGCTGCGCATCGCGAGGTTGGCCAGGAGGAAACAGTGCAGCGCATTGGTTTTGGGCTGAAGGCCGAGGGCGGATATTTTGGCAAAAGCCGCTTGTGGTTCATCCGCCAGGTGCAGTTCCAGAAAGGCGTAAAGCACCTGGGTTTCCAGAAAAAAAGGAGAGTCCTTATCCGTCAGGGCTCTTTCCATTTCGGCGCGCCCTTCGGGGATGGTACCGTTGAGCGAGCTGAACAGTTCTACTCCCCACTTATACTGTGGTGGAATACTGCCCACGGCAGCGTGCAGCAGGCCGAGGTCTTTATACGTCAGTAAGAAATCCGGAAAGAGCTGGGCATTGCTGCGTAAAAGCTTATTGGCTTTGTTCAGTTCCCGAAAAGCCGCCAGGTGGCGCTCGAAGCGCAGGTGAATCAGGCTGCGGTGCAGCCGGGCCTCCGCCAGGGCAAAACGGTAATAGGGGGAATCCTCATCCCCTTGCTCCAGCGCGTCAATCCGCCGGTCAAAGCGTGCACTGAGGCGTTCCTCCAGGTCCTCATCCCCCTTCAGGTACAGACGGAAAAAATCGATGTAGCTCTCCAGATGGTGGGCGGCCAGATTTGTCGGCGCACCGCGCCGCAGCTGGTCAATGTCCTGTTGTGCCTCCGCTAATTCCAGCGCAAGTACGCGCTGGTAGATGGCTTTTACTTGCGGGGTGAACGCGTAATAATACTCTGAGGTGAAATTGTACCCTCCGGCCGGGCCGGGGGCGGCGGCCCCGTCAGCGGAATGTGCACTTCGTACGCCTGGTGAAGGAATGATTGCCCCGTCAGCGGCAAAATTCAGTAACGGTAACACCGGCGTCGCGGCCCCCTGCGCGTAGCTGAGCAGCAGCAGGCAAAGAAAAGCGAGGAACTTATGCATACTTACCGTAAATCTTATCGATGGCGGCAGCCAGTTGATGATCTTTTTCCGTTAC
>JAUIIF010000078.1 GCA_030431945.1 Bacteroidia bacterium
GTCGTAGACGATATGACAGCCCAGCCCAACTGGCCCGCCGGCCACGAAGACAACGTAAACTGGCTGGTGGAATACCTGGAGGGGAGAGAGGATTTTTACCTGACAAAATTGAACTGGAGTACGGGGGTGATCGTCGCAGTCCGCCTGCCGTAAGCAGGCGTTAACCGGACTTTGTAAATGCAGGAGGAAACTTTGTTAGCGGGACACTCACGCCCTTAACACCCCCAAAAACACTGTTTTTGGACACTTACCCCATCGTTTCACCCAAAAAACAACCACTAGTTTTGGGAGCATAATGCTGCTGCTGGCGACTTAGTCCGCCGATTCGAGTAATGATCCGGTTGGCCCGCCGTGGGCGAAAAAGTTAATGCAATATTACTCATCTAAAATTTTCTCAAAATGAAATTATTTCTTTGTTTATTCGGCTTTCTGAGCCTTGCTGCACTCCACGGTCAGGTAATGGGGAACTACCAGACCCAGAATGCCCGGGCGATTGTCAACCACCAGCCAGCTTTCCGTGCCGTACAGCGCCATGCGGCGCTGAGTGGTGACCCCAGCGTAATTGAGTTTACGATCAATGCATTATCCAACCAACCGGCCGATGCCTACGTGGCCATATTCAGCATTTTCCAAACGGTGCAAAATGAGCAGGCCGGTAATGCCGGGGAAGCGATTCGCAGTCTGAACCAAACCATGAACGAACGGGTGGATGCGGTAAAGGCGCGGCTGCAGGCACTGGGAATAGCGGAAGAGGATGTCTACGTAGACCTGGTTAATTTTCTCCCTACCTATGCCTTCTCCGCCGAGAAGAAATTGTTCTCCAAAAAGACGCTGACGGAAGTACCGACGGGTTTCAATTTGCAGAAAAACCTTCACGTCCGGTACCGGAAAGCCGGGCTGCTGGACGGCATTATGACGGCTTGTGCTGAAGAAGAAATTTACGACATCATCAAGGTAGATTATATGGTCAGCCAACCGCAGGCCATTTACCAGGAACTCCGGGAAATGACTTTCGGTTACGTAAAGGAACTCAAGCGACTGTATACTGCAAACGGCGTCAACCTTGATTCCGCCAAGCAGCACGTAGGGGAGAGTGCCTGGGTCGTGAACCCTACCGATCGCTACGAAACGTATTCTGCCCACGCTTCGCAGAAACTGACGGCAGATGAGAAATCAGCGGCCATTATCACGCAGATTGAAAAACCCTCGTTGCGCTTTTACCAGGCCATTCCGGCTAATGACTACGACATGGTGCTCAACCCGGACTTGCTGGAGCCTGCGGCCCAGTACAGCTACAGCCTGAAAATTCGCTTCACGATCCAGCCGCCCAAGGCCCCGGCCAAGCCTGAGGTGATTACCAAGACCGAAATAAAAAAGCAATTTTACTACCTGGCGGCTGATGGTAAAATGGTGCCGCTCGTACTGGAATGAGTAACTTTCGGTTGTAATGCACCGTTACGTACCGGTTTAACCTCCACTTCCGACTTACCTTACCCGCATGCTGCTGCGACTTATCTCCATCACGATTTTACTGGGCTGCCTGGGCGGCCTCTACGGGCAGGCGGCTTCGGTAAAAAAGAACCGGAGTACCCGTACCGAAGCAAATCTGGAGCGGGCAGCTGCGCTTCGTCTGGAAGACCCGACGCAGTCGATCGAGTTACTCAATCAGGTGATCCAGGCGAAGCCGTCGACGAAGGAGCTTACGGACGCCTTCCTGTTGCTGGGGGATATCTACGCCGACATCGGCCAGGCGGAGCTGGCCCTCGGCCGCTACGACCGGGCCCTGGAGGTGATGCCCGCAGAGGCTCCCCTGCAGCTTGCTGCCGTTTACCTGAAACGCGGTAACGTGCAGCTTTCCCTGGCCAATTACCCGGCGGCCCGGACAAACTTTGATCAGTGTCTTTCCCTTGCACCTGCGTCCAGCGCCCAACATGCTGCCTGTAAGGAAGGTTTGGCGGACCTGGAGGCGCGGCTCAATAACTACGCCCAGAGTCAGGATCTGTACCGGCAGGTCAGGGAAATTTCCCAGGACAGCCTCACGCAGGTCCGGGTAAACTATAAGCAGGCTGACGTTTACCTGCTGCAGGACGACATCGGTAATGCCGCCAATAGCCTCGATCAGGCGCTGACGCAGGTGCCAAGAAAAGAAGCTTTGAGCAAGGAGGAAACACGCGGATTGATTGCCACCAATTCCCGGCTGCGCAGCGCGGTCATCAAGGAGGCACCCGGTTTGGATAAGGAAATAGTGGATGCCTTACCCACTGCTCCTATTTCGTTGGTAACCAGTGATAACCTGATGCGGTTTAAAGCACTGCGTGAAGTGGGTAACCTGCGCGCCGCCGAAGAAAAGCTGAACCTTGCCCTGAATACCGTCTCGGAGGAAACGCCAGCGGAGGTGGCCACGGAACTGTACGCCGCGGGGGCCGATTTTTACCTGAACCAGGGAGAGCCTGAGCAAGCAGCGCAAATTTACCAGCAGTATACCCAGGCGAACAACCAGTTGCTGGCGGAACGGCGGGCGGAGTTGGACCAGCAAGTGGCCGTCCTGAAAGGCCAGCAGAACATCGATCTGGGCCTCAAGGACCTGCGGGCGGCGGAAACCGAGGGCAGGCTCCTCAGTCAGCAGGTAAGCTTGCAGCGCTGGCTGATTTACCTGCTGGGGGCACTCCTGGTCGGGGCCCTGATTTCCGTCTTCCTGGTGCTGCGCAACGTCCGGCGCCGGCAGCGGGCCAATCAGGCGTTGTTGCTGAGGAACCTGCAAACCCGGATGAACCCACACTTCATTTTCAACAGCCTCAACAGCATCAATAACTACATCGCTCAGCAAGATGAGCGCAGCGCCAACCGTTACCTCGGCCGCTTCGCCAAGCTGATGCGCAACGTATTGGACCAGTCGGGCAAGGATTTTGTTTCCCTGAGTGAAGAATTGGAACAGCTGGCCTTGTACCTGGAACTTGAGAAAGAGCGTTTTACCGGGAAGTTTACTTACGAACTGCCCGACCCTGCCGGCTACGAGGATATTCAGTTGCCACCGATGATCCTGCAGCCTTTCGTGGAGAACGCCATCTGGCACGGCCTGCGGTACCGGGAGGGCGGCGGCCAACTGCAGATTACGATAACCCCGGTACCAGACCGGGTACAGTTGATCATTACCGACAATGGCATCGGTCGCACCCGCAGCGAAGCGTTGAAAACGAGCAACCAGCGAAGTCACCGCAGCACCGGCATGGAGACGACCCGGCAGCGGCTGGCTTTGGTCAATGAATACTACGCCAAAGACTTCCGGGTAGCGATTTCCGACGCTTTTCCCGATTCGGAAAACGTGGGGACAAAAGTGACCATCACGCTGGAGAAGTAACGGCTGTCCGTTCCCACCGCTTCACGGTAATCACCCGCCCCTCGTGCCCGCCGAAACGCACTGGCACGGCTGCTGCAGGACCGGGCGGCAATTCAGGAGCATTTCACCTTACTTCAATTACTCACTTTTCATTAGCTACTACCACATTATGAGAACCCTGCTGATTGATGATGAACTCCCCGCCCGTGAAGCGCTGCGGCATTATTTGGGGAAGTATTGCCCGGAGGTCACCGTCGTCGGCGAAGCCGAAAGTGTAGACAGTGCCCTGGCGGCCATTCGCACGTACCAACCGGAACTTTTATTTCTGGACATTGAAATGCCCTTCGGGAATGGTTTTGACTTGCTGGAGCGGCTGCCGCGGGATCACCATCTGGAGGTAGTTTTTGTTACTGCTTATGAGCAATACGCCCTGCGGGCATTACGGCTTAGTGCCGCCCATTACTTACTGAAACCGGTCGATATTGATGACCTGATCGATGCGGTGGCTAAAGTAAAATCCCGCCTCGGCCTGCGGGAGCAGGGCCAGGTTACCCAGGCCTTACTGGAAAACCTGCAAGCCGCGAAGGAGGAAGCCCCGAAACGATTGGCCCTTCCGCTGATTGATGGGCTGGAGATCATCCGTCCGGAGGAAGTCGTCTACCTGGAAGCAGCGGATAATTTCACCAGTTTTCACCTTACGGATGGGCGTAAGCTCTTGATTTGCCGGAAGCTGAAATTTTACGACGCCCTGCTGGAAACGGCGGGCTTTTGCAGAATCCATCGGTCAACAGTCGTCAACTTGGCCTGCGTACGCCGCTACCACCGGGGTAAAGGTGGGGCCGTTACGCTGGAAGATGGTACGGAGTTGGCGGTAGCCGCTTCGCGTAAGCAATTGCTCCTGGAGGCTTTGGCTGCCCCCTAAACGTTAACGGCTCAGGCTGTGGGCTTGGATATTACGGACCAACTGTGGCCCTGCGTTGGCAGCCTGCCCCTGGCGATCAAAAGCCTTCCCTGCGGTGGAAACCTCGTTAAATCAGAGCTTTTACCGTAAGACCTTGCCCAGCTTATTGTTACCGGCCAGCCAGCAGGCATCCCCATTGTCGGTAAAGCTGGCGGCATACCAGCTGGCAGTACTAACATCCTGCCAGCTTTTGCCACCGTCGTTACTTACCGAAATGCCGGGAATCCCCACGGCCAGAATGTCCTCTCCCCCGCGGTAGGGGAAGTAGCCTACCCAGGAGCGGTAGCCCGGTCCGGCACCCTCCGCCAGCAGCTGCCAGCTTTTTCCGCCATCGCTGGTAACGGCCTTGTTCTTAACGTTGCTTGGCTGGTCGTTCCAGTCGCCGCCGAAAATTATCCCGTGGAGGTCATCTCTGAAATCAACCGTGTAAATGCCCGTCATCTGGCCGCCTTCTTTCAGGGGGCTTTGGGTGACAGTCCAGCTGCGGCCCTTATCGGCCGTATGCAGTATTCTTGCCTTAGCGCCTCCGGTGACGACCCAGGCGTGATCGCCCCATAAGGCTATGTTGGAGTTGGAAGCGGCAAAGGCCGCCTCTCCTGCCACCGCGACGGGCAATTGAGAACAGGGTACTTTTTGCCAGGAGTTTCCTCCATCCTGAGTAAGTAAAATGGAGAGGCAACCATCAGTTGGGTCGCCCATGGCTATGCCTTCCCGTTCGTTCCAGAACTTCAGGGCATCATAAAAGGCTGCCGCGTGATCTTCCTGATAAACCAAATTCCAGGTTTTTCCCTTGTCGCTCGTTTTGTAAAGTAGCGCAGGAGATTCGATAGAAAGCACAAAAGTGGCTGATTCCGTTACGGCAATTGACCGGAAATGGAGGGCTTTCCCACCGTGCCTGAGGGTGTCCACCTGCCAGGTCAGTCCGCCATCTTCGGTATGCCCCACTAACCCGTTGGAGCCTGCCCACCACACCGTATTGGCATCAATGCACTGTACCGCTCTGATGGAGGAAGCAAAAGTAAAGGTGGTGATTTCCTGAAAATTCAGGCGGGGTGTGCTCTTGCTGGCAGGTTGCGTACCGGTACAGGCGAACAAGCCGAAAAAGGACAGAAGGATGAAGTACCGCATAGTGCTTGATTGAGGGGTAAAAGTAGTCATTTACTTTTCCCGTTGGCTGAGGAGAGGGAGCCGCGGTTCGGGAAAGAATTATTACCTTTCGCAGCTAACCATGGAAAGGTGGCAGGTTGAAATTCGCCGGCCTGTGACCTAAGGGAAAAGAGCTTGCAATGAAAGTCACGTACCCCGTGCTCACCTTCAGGGCTGCTGCGTAGTCTTCCGTCGTATGATGGTTCTCTAGTGCTATCCTCCGGCGGAAAAAACAGTTGTTTACTTGAAATTCTACTGGCGGGTCAGCCTGTATTTTTCCGTCCCACCAACTCATTATCGCCAATGAAATTATTTTATTCCTTATTGTTCCTGCTTGCCGGTACGACACTGGCTGGCCAGAAGAGTCTGGACAAATTTGCCCTCGTTACCCCCGTCCAGACCCAGCTTGATGCCTATAATACGGGGAACCTTGATCTGTTTCTTTCCGCCTATAGTGATACGGTGAAAATTTACAATTTCCCCAATGAACTACGTTACCAGGGCAAGGAAAACATGCGGGAGGGTTACGGAGGTATGTTTGCCCGGCTACCTGACTTACAGTGCCGCCTGGTCAGCCGCGTCATTATGGGAGACAAAGTAATTGACCACGAGAGTGTGATCTGGAATAAAGAAGACCCGCCCACCGAAGTAGTGGCAATTTACCGGGTGGAGGATGGTCTGATTCAGGAAGTATGGTTTATGCGCTGATGGAAAACCCTCATGACATTCTGGATGCACCAGAGGTGAAAAAGTCGGCCCGTCGCATTTTTACGTTCATCGCCCTGGCGGGGGTGCTCGTTCTGGCGGGTAGCGCGGCTTTGATGAAATATTACGTGTCCCTCTTTGCCGGGAAATTTCAGGGCCTGGCTTTTTTAAATATTCCGGAATGGGTAGTGCTCTGTCTCTTTTTGGGAGGAGGGGTAGGATTGGTAGGAATAATTGGTTCATTTGTCCGCAGAGAACCGGGAGGATGGTTGCGCTGGGTTATCCTGATCGGCATTGGCTTAACCCTCTTGTTTTTGGCAACTTCAGTGTTTAATTAAGCATTATCTACCCAAATTCCCGATGCCACTTGCTCAAGCCTTACGGATTCAATTTAAGCGGAAAAACGCTGGTACAGTACTTACGGTGTTTAGGGCGGACGGGACGACCACCTGGTCCGCACTGCACCCCGGATTGGAAATACATGATTTGGCGCACTATGTAATTGAGCGTACCCTGGCCCTGGATGATGCCTTTTTCGGAATTTTGTCGCAGGGTTACGCCATCCAGGATTTTGAATTGCCCCGGGCACAGCGTCCGGCGGCCCTCTTGCCGGCAAACCTGCCGGTAACGGCGCTGCAGGTGGAGCATTTGGTCAATTTGTTACTAACGGAAAGGCAAGCCGGCCATGTTTTTCCCGATTTCCGCCACCAGCTTGCCACCATTTTAATCCGTAGCGACTTGCCCATGCTGGAGACTTTAACGGAGCATCACCTGCAGCTCATCCGCCAACAGCTGGAAGACCTTTGGCTTACCTGGCGAGCTATTCCGGTTGGGGGCGTTCTGGATTTGTCGCTAGCGGTAAACTGATGGGCTCCTGAAAACGCGCGGTATGCTGAAACTGGAAAGCTGCGGCAGTAGGACCACTTGCGGCCAGTAAGTCCAACTTGGCTTTTCCCTCCTTCAGGGTGGGAATGTGCCCGTCATCTATCCACCACAGTACGTAGTGGGGGTGATCAAGTTGGTGAAACCATTGTTTGCGGCTTTTTACAAAATAAGCGTGGACAGTCTTATGGGTAAAATGCTGTAACGAAGCGGCGTCCTGCCACACGGATAAATTAACAATCAGAAAATCATCATCCCAGGGCATTTCAAATTGATGGGCATTTTCGTCAGCATAGCGCCAGACAAATCCAGGGCTCGTTTCCGCCAATTTATTTACCGGTTGCAAAAAATCCCTGAACTCTTTGAGTAACGCGCTATCCAGGGGAGCCCGCATTCGGGCGATATTTATTTGGGCAAGTTGCATAAAAGGACAATTGGTGAAGCAAAATGGCCAAAAGACACCACTTCAGGTAAAACCACGGCCAAAAACCAGCGGATAACTTTGACCAGGTCAACAATAATACCAAAAACTTAGCGAGCGTCCGGCCAGGCACCTGAATTGGTGCGTATAACGAGCTGCCCCAACCGGGCTACGGCAGGACTTTGTTAAAGACAGAAAGTCAGTCTTCCGGAGCAAGGAAAGATTACCTCTTTTTATCAAGGGTGTAAATTGTCAGCCGATCCCCAATTACACCAACACCGTGGTCATGCCCTTAGGATAAGGTTCCCCCATCAATTGTACCATTCGTTGGAACACCCCCTGATCTTCTACGAAATTTTTGTCGCCTAAATCCAGTACGACTACCGGTAGGTCCTTTTGGCTGCCGAAATAGTTGAAATAGGCAGCCTGTACGTTCGCCAGGTAATCATCCTGGATCTCCTGTTCATACTCTCGCCCGCGCTTCGCGATGTTGGCCTGTAAAGCCTCCACGGGGCGATGGAGATAAACGATTAACTCCGGATTGGGAAATCCTGCATCCATAACTTTGAAGAGCCGGGAAAACAACCGGAATTCTTCTTCCGGTAAGGTGTTTCTGGCGAAGAGCAGGGTTTTGATAAAAATGTAGTCAGCAATAACCCCATTAGTGAACAGGTCGGATTGAGCGAGTTCTGCCTGCAGTTGCTTATGGCGCTCGGCCATGAAAAATAGCTCGACCGGAAAGGCATAACGCTCCGGTTCCCGGTAAAATGGCGGAAGAAACGGGTTGTCGCTGAATTCTTCGAGGATGAGCCGACGGTTAAAGTCATGCGCCAATTGCGAGGCCAGGGTCGTTTTCCCGGCACCAATATTGCCCTCGATAGCGATAAAACTGGGTAACACCATGAAGCTGTGGGTCTCGGAGGTTTTTGGTAGTTTTGGCCCTCCGGCAATAATACGTCAATCATGGCGGATGACCCGCTAAACCACCAAATATCCGAGTAAATGCAGTTGACCCTAGCCCTGGGAGCAAATCTTGGTGACCGACGGAAGACCCTGGCCACTGCCCGCCAGTTGATCCGGGAACAAATAGGCCCGGAAATTGCAGCAACCTCACTCCATGAAACCAAGGCCTGGGGGCATAAGGAACAACCTGACTTTCTCAATCAGGTAATGGTGGTGGCCATTCAGCAGCCGGCTTTGCTGCAGCTGGCCGCCGCCGGTAAGGTGCCGCAATTGCTCCATCAGGTCCTCGACCGTACCCAGCACATCGAAAGCTTGCTTGGCCGGCAACGTCACGAGCACTGGGGCCCGAGAACGTGTGATATAGACCTGATCTTTGTCGGGGATCTTCGTTTTGAAGATCATCGCATCAGCCTGCCGCACCCGTGGTGGTCGGAGCGGGACTTCGTTGGGGGCATCATTCGCCGTGAATTGCCCTGGTTGTTAGTACCCTAATCAAACAGCCCTCAGCGGAGAAATGGATCGCTCAGGTGTTCTGCGGTCAGAATAGTTCGGTCTGCCGTCATGTTGAGGAAATCCACTAAGGCCTGATACAAAGGATCAGGTCGCCTACGCTGAGTGTATGCTTGCGGAAAGCCTTCAGCGTCAGCATCCGGTAAAGTGGTTCCTGATTGAGTTTGTCAGCGACGGTCTCCAGGTCAGTGCCCATTTCAATCGGACTGGCCATCGTCTCCCGCGCCTGTTCGATGATGTTGTTTGCCCGCCCATCCCAGAAAAAAGCGGCGGTTTCCGGACCCGGATTGCCGGGTGCCGGTGGGGAGTAATACCCCACGGCTGGCAGAGATGGGGGCCGAGGAAGCCGTAAGAAACAAAGGGTCACCACCCAGGGCAAAGGAGTTCCTGGTGGTATGGCCCCCGCGAATGCCCTGACTGAAGCGTTTAGGGTCCCCGAAGGCAGCGGCCTGGCTGTGGCAGCTGCTGCAGGAGGTTTCTCCCGTGGCGGATAAGCGCGTATCGTAAAAAAGTACCCGGCCAAGTACGGCGCGGCGCATTTGTGTGGGCGTGAACTCACGCACTGTATTTTGGGTCGCCAGGTGATCCGGGACAGTCGGGAGGGGGACGTCAATGTCCTGCGCAATGTTTAACTCCCGGCTGATGACCTCGTAGGCGGCATCCGAATACCTTAAAGGGTTGTTGATATTGTCTAAAGGCTCGGGAATCCGCTCATCGAGGATGGTGAAGTCTGGTTTGCAGGCAACCATGAGTAGGGCTGCGCCCAGCAGGATAGGGTAGAGGTGGTGCTTCTTAAAAGTGACGTTTTGTCATCGTTTTGTGAAGCCAGGGGGGGGTAATCTCCAAATCGTTTTTTGCGCGGCCGCAGGTGCAGCCATAGGTCTGATCAGCAGGGTGGTACACCCCGGCTGGGCTGCTACCTCAAGGATAAAACCAGGTAGCGACTTTTCGCTGCTGCCGCCGTGAGTTCGCTACCCCAACCTTGTTGCCTGACGTACCGCACGGGGAGATTGACCAAACTCCCGGCGGAAAGCCCGGGAAAAATAATTAGGATCCGTAAACCCAAGACTGTAAGCGATTTCGGAAACATTGTCCCGGGTGCGGCACAACAGGTTAAGGGCCTTATGCAAACGGACACTACGGATATAATCGGTAGGGTTTTTTCCCGTCAGCTCTTTCAGGCGCCGAAACAACTGGGAGTGGCTCAAGTGTACAGCCGCCATTAATTCCCGGATGCCCAAAGCCGTATTATCAATTTCCCGCTCAATGAGCTGATCAATCGTCTGCAGAAAAGCCCGGGCTTCGCTTTTATCAGTGGCGGCAACCGCCACCGGAACGCTTTGGCCGGAACCGGTAAGGTGGCTGGCCGTAGAAACATAGGTATAGGTGAGGGTGGGTAAGGTGGTGGGAATCGAATAAGTCATTGCTCGGAAATTATCGGATAAACGCTCCATCAGCGCCGGAAGGTTGTCTGCCATTCATAGCCTGGTATGACCAAAGGTTACCCTTACCCAGGTAATTTCTGCCGGTAACTACCTGATACAAGGGGTAAAACTACCTGAATTCGGGTGGCCTTCTTCCTTCTCAGGGGCTGGGGCGCTATCATCACCCTGAGAGATCATTTGCCGGGCTGACTTCGCCGGGCAATAATTTTCCATCACCTGAATTTGTACTTACTCCACCATATTTATTCTTTTGTCCCCGGTTACTAACCAGTCCGGTTTTCGTAAAAAAAACGAATCAGGCGGGTAACCTTCCCTGTATTCGTTATATTTACCTACACAGACCCAATATTCATTAAGCAAACCTGTCATTATGAAATCTTTCACTAACCAGAACAGTTGCCGCGAGCTTACCAGCGCTACGGCAGCTTTCGCTCCCCCCGGAAAGCGGGCCCACCGTTTCCTTTTCAACAGCCTCGCCCTGGTGGCTTATGCCGAGTATAAGGAGGATGATGGAGACCGTCCTCCTCCCCCGCCGCCGCCACCGGATACCTCCGAAGGAATGAAGGTTCCGGTGACTACGGATGAATAAATTCTCCAAAATCCGTTAGTTTGGCGGCGCCAACTACGGAATTACTATGAGTATACACCTTTCTGCCTTTCGAAAGCTCGTTGCTGCGCTGTGCGCGGTGACGAGCTTTTTTTCGGTATTGGCAGCACAGGCTTCGGATACTCAGGCACTTCCTGCACCCATTGACCAGGCGCACGAAATCGCTACACTCCTGCACGTTGCCGGGTATCACTTATCCTTAAGGGCTCCGCTGGTAATGCAGGCGGTACGCTTCGAGCCGGAATTGATGACTGTCCCTCCCCCAATAACGGATTACTCAGGAGCTGTGAATGGCCTGGTCTCGTCACTCAGCAAAGGACAACGGCAAGACAGTACGCTGATACTGGCCCTGGCCAGGTTAAAGGTCGTTTCTCCGGAAGGGTACGCGCTGGCGGGGCAGGTGCTGGATACCGTGGCGTACAGCAGTTTATGGCAGTATAAAGATGAACAAGCGGCTATTTGCTACCGTGAAGCTGCAGCTATTCACCTGCAGTTGCGCAAATTTGATGATGCCTGCTGGAGCTTATTGAACTACGGGGAAGCACGCAAGCGCAGCAAGAAGTATTCCGCGGC
>JAUIIF010000766.1 GCA_030431945.1 Bacteroidia bacterium
AAAGCAAATGAGAAGCGACACAACCTGGTTTTCAGTGTTTGCTCAAATTAGTTTTTCCGGGCACCTGCGTCCGCGCCCAAAACTGTATCTTCCCACCCCAAACCAAACACATACCATGAGAATACTTACTATCTTTTTACTAATTCTCGGTTGTGCCGCTACGCAGGTGCAGGCGCAGGATGAAGCCCTTTATTCTTCCCTTGAATTCCGCAACATCGGGCCTTTCAGAGGGGGGCGCAGCGCGGCAGTTACCGGTGTGCCGGGCAAGCCCAACCTTTACTTTTTTGGTGGCGCCGGCGGTGGTGTCTGGAAAACCAAGGATGGCGGCCAGACCTGGACGAACATCTCCGACGGCCATTTCGGTGGTTCCATCGGCGCGGTGGCTGTACACGAAAGCAATCCGAACATCATCTACGTCGGCGGCGGGGAGCAGACCGTGCGGGGCAACGTCAGTTATGGCTACGGAGTCTGGAAAACGATTGACGGCGGTAAGAACTGGGAGCACATGGGGCTGAAAGACAGCCGCCACATCAGCCGGATCCGGATTGATAAGGATGATCCCAACCTGGTCTACGCCGCCGTAATGGGGGACCTGTACAAGGATACGGATCAACGTGGCATCTATAAATCAACCGACGGTGGCAAGAACTGGAAGAGGGTTTTATTCGCCAACACCGGGGCCGGCGCAGTTGATCTCTCCATCGATCCGGCCAACCCCCGGGTCATGTTCGCCTCTACCTGGAAGATTCGCCGTACGCCCTACAGTCTGGAAAGCGGCGGCGAGGGCTCCGCGCTGTGGCGCTCGACGGATGCCGGTGAAACCTGGACGGACATCAGCGGCAACAAAGGCCTGCCCAAAGGCACCTGGGGCATCAATGCCGTAAGTATCAGCCCCGTAGACGGTAACCGCATCTACGCCCTGATCGAAAATGATAAAGGTGGTGTCTATGTCTCCAATGACGGGGGAGATACCTGGAGCGCCCGCTCAGACAGCCGCGCCCTGCGCCAGCGTGCCTGGTACTACACCCGGATCTACGCCGATCCGGTGGACATCGATGGCGTTTATGTCGTCAACGTAAGCTATCACCACAGTACCGATGGCGGCCGTACTTTTGAGGCCAGCAATGCGCCGCACGGTGACCACCACGACCTCTGGATTGCCCCCGAGAACAATGAACGGATGATCATCGCCGATGATGGCGGTGCCCAGGTCAGTTTTGACCAGGGCGAGAACTGGTCCACTTACCACAACCAGCCCACCGCGCAGTTCTACCGGGTGGTGACCGACAATGCCTTTCCTTACCGGATTTATGGTGCCCAGCAGGACAATTCAACCGTTCGTATCTACCACCGCACGGACGGCGGAACTATTGGCGAAACGGATTGGGAATCCACCGCCGGCGGTGAATCCGCCCACATCGCTCCCGACCCCAAGAACCCCGACATCGTCTACGGCGGCAGCTACGGGGGCTTCCTGACGCGCTACGACCACGAAACCAATCAGGTAAGGGCCATTAACGTCTGGCCGGACAACCCCATGGGCTACGGTGCTGAAGGGATGAAGTATCGCTTCCAGTGGAACTTCCCGATCTTCTTCAGCCCCAACGATGAGGAGGTACTGTACACCACCAGCCAGCACTTCCACCGGAGTACGGACGAAGGGGAAACCTGGGAAATCATCAGTCCGGACCTGACCCGCAACGAAGCCGAAAAACTGGTGTCTTCCGGTGGCCCGATTACCAAAGACAATACCGGGGTGGAATATTACGCCACGATCTTTGCGGCCTGTGAAAGCCACCGGGAAAAAGGATTGCTCTGGGCGGCTTCCGACGACGGACTGGTGCACGTCTCGAAAGACAACGGTGGTAACTGGGAAAACGTCACGCCCAAGGGAGCACCCAAATACATCATGTGGAACTCAGTGGACGTAGACAATGCTACGACGGGTGGACTGTTCCTCGCAGGAACAAGCTATAAGTCAGGGGACTATACGCCTTACCTCTACCACACGAAAGACTACGGTAAAACCTGGTCCAGGATCGATAATGGTATCCCCCGCGATCACTTTACCCGGGTCGTTCGCCAGTACCCTGGTCAGCCTAATATCCTTTTTGCCGGCACGGAGTCCGGGCTCTACATCAGCTTTGAT
>JAUIIF010000767.1 GCA_030431945.1 Bacteroidia bacterium
CCTGTTCGGGGAAGCACAGAGCAGAGTCGTCGTCACGGCTGATGAATCTCAAACTGCTCAGGTGGAAGATTACCTGCGGGAAGCAGGCGTCGGCTTCACGGTGCTGGGCCGCGTAGAGGGAAGTGACCTGACGATCGATGGCAAGAGCTGGGGCGAACTTGCCCAGTGGATGGTGCGGCACGAACTCACCCTGGAAGCGATTCTGGAAGGCTAACTAAATCTTCCAGGAGGAGGCAACCTTTTTATTTTCTGTCGTACCTTCATTGGGCGTAAGCCTTTATTGGTAAGCGTTGAAGCGGTTAACGAAGTGCCCTTCACAGGCTGAAGTCCCTTTTCGGTGGGGCCTTGGCCCTGCTTTTTTTGCCTGACGAGATGTTTTACCTAAATCCTTTGACCATTGTTTTACCCGGAAGTACGATGACGCCAGGTGGAGCAATGTCTTGGTTGGCAAGTAGGAACATCTAGCTTTTATTCCCCACCTTGTTTATCAGAAAGCTATGAAACAATTCTTACCTCTCCTCTTTTTGTTCTTTTCTTCCATTGCCGTTGCGCAAACTTGTACCCTGCGGAATAATGCGGATTTTTGCAGCTCCTGTGCTGCATTGATTAACCCAACTACCGGGGTCATCAGCGGTGTCATCACCGTGCCTAATAATAGTGGCGCTGAAAACATTCCGGCTACCTGCAATTTCGGCTCCGGGCCGATCCCCCTGGTACTGGGCGCCCTTACCCTTGATGTCGGCACCAATTCCAACCTGATTATTGACGAGGGCATCTTCGTCCAGAGCGGCGTTACGTCGATTACCCTGACGGGTAATGGCACCGCAACCATGACCGTTGATGGGGTCACCTACAGCAGCCAGACAAATGCAAATCCTAACTTTTTAGTGCTCCAAAATGCCATCTCCAACTGTGCCAACGCCGCGGGTTGTAATACCATCGGAGAGGCCATTACGGCTTTACCCGTCGCTTTACTTGGCTGGACGGTCAGTAAGGAAAAGGAAAGCATTGTACTCAGTTGGTCCAGCTCAGCTGAAACGGACAATGATTTCTACCTGGTGGAACACAGCGTGGATGGCAACAATTTCAGCGAAATGGGGCAGTTGCGCGGACAAACCACTGCGCAGGTTGGTGGCGAACGTCAGTACCGTTTTGAGCATAAGCAACCGGCGCCGGGACGTCATTATTACCGCTTGTCTCAGCAGGACTTTGACGGTACCCGTACGCAACTCGGCCTGAAGACCATTGTTTTCCAGGCTGGTGGCAGCGGCAACGTATCTCCTAACCCGGTGGCTGCCGGTGGTACCTTCCGCTTTACCCAGGAAACGGATAAACCAATCCGTACCGTTGCGCTGTACTCCGTGTTTGGCCGCTTGGTTACTACTTTCTCCCTGGAGGCTGGCGGCGCAGCTACGGAGCTGACGATGCCGGCTGATTTACCCGCCGGACTCTATTTCCTGCGGACAGCAGCGGGTACCACCAAGGTGATTATCCGTTAGCGGTAGCGTTCGTAAGTACCTGACCGCCCGGTATTTTTGCGTAGCGGCTGCTGAGGCTTTCCCAAGGCCAGCCGGCAAAGTCACCATTGACCTTGATTTTTTGCTGGAGGGATAAAGCTTCCCTGTAAGTTCCGGGCATTTATGCTTGTGGGCGCGGACGCGGGTGCAAGGGAAACGTTGGGAGCAGGCAAATAACGGCCCGGCTTATTGTCGCACCTTTTCGTTGCGGATCCGCCGGCCGGAGCAGTAAGAACGGCTCTCCTTTCCCCGGCCAATCGCAGCATTGCACAGTAAAGCCTTTGCTCGGCGGCCGAATCGGTCGGAACGGCTTGATTCCGTCCGCTGAGCAAAGACCTTGCTGAGGGGTATTTACCAGTTTCTCGGTGGACGAGTCAGCTCCTGGCGTTAGCTTACGTTGGGCCCCATCCCCCCATGGCCCGCGCCGCCGAGAGAACTGGTGATTACGTTAGCTCATTTTCCGGTTAAATTTCCTGATAAATTAACTCTTTGTATATTTGCAGCCGTTTCGCGAAAACCGGGTCTGGGAGGCCCCGGTCGAGCGAAAGCCGGAAGGCATAGTAACCAGCTCTCGCAAGGGGGCTTTTATTATGTACGCCGGTGCTTCATCACCCTTTTTCAAATAGT
>JAUIIF010000768.1 GCA_030431945.1 Bacteroidia bacterium
TGATGACGCACCAACCGTACACCGCCGCCACCGCAACGACCAGCCTGGAAGACTACGAAGGCCCGGACTTTACCGAAAGCAACCTGAAGCGTTACCTGGTGGAGTACGGCTCGCTGGGCCGGCGCCTGGAGGTGGTGTTTGACGCTGCGCCGCCCTACGTAATCCGTGGCTGGACCGAGACGTATCCCAGCCGGGGCAAGTCCCTGACCACCATCGCGCGGCTGTCCCACCAGGTACGCGCGCCGTACTGGAACCAAAACGGGGTGGAAGACGAAGATTTACGCACAGAAATCGGGTTGGAGAAATAAGCCACAAGGTTCAGCCTGCGGACACCAAAGTACTTGGTTACGGCGCTTACGCAGGCCCGCAGCATCAGCCGCTGCGGGAGCGGGCACCTTTCCTGACGACAGGACGATTCAATTAGCGGAGGAGCCGTCAAACATCCGGTTCTTCAAGCCGTTACTCCTGCAGTAACTTTGCCGCTATGACCCCACGCTACCTTTCTTTCCTCTTGTTCACCGTTTCCTTCCTGCTCCTCGCCCTGCTGCCGGCGCAGGGCCTGCGCCCCTACAATGCCAGTTCTACCACCAACGGCGTCCTCATCGGCCTGGGCGGCAGTATTACCATCGGGTCCGTTTTTCTGGATAAGAAGGTTGTACCGATGACGGAGTTGGAGGTCGGCCAGCTGGACGTTGATAACATTTGGCCGATTGACCGATTTTCCCTGCGTCACCTCTCGTTCAAAACCGATGAGGCTACGGACAAGCTCTTACTCACCAGCTTCGCCAGCCCTTTTTTCCTGTTACTCGATAAAACCGGCCGTGACAATTTTGACGACATGGCCATGATCGTCTTTCAGGGCGCCATGTTGAACTCTGCGCTGATCAACCTGACCAAGGTAACGGCACAGCGCGCCCGCCCTTACAATTACAATCCTGATGCTCCGCTCGACATAAAGCTGAGAAAATCAAGTCGGTATTCTTTCTACAGTGGCCACGTGGCGACGGCTGCTTATTTCAGCTTCACGACCGCACAGCTGTACAACGACCTGCACCCCAACAGTAAGGCCCGTCCATACATTTATGCGGCGGCGGCCCTGATTCCCGCTACGGTAGCTTACGGGCGGATGCGGGCGGGTAAACACTTTTTTACGGACGTCCTCGTCGGCTTCGCCGCCGGTACGGCCATTGCGCTCACGGTGCCGGCGTTGCACCGGGCGGGGGGCGAGTGAGGTGAGCATTGCGGTTGCGGGGAAGTGACGCCTGTGGCTGCGGGGGGGTAGCGGAGAGTCTGGCGGGTGGTAACCGTTAAATCTAAGTTACCGTGCGTCGTCTGCAACAGAATTTGCCGGTAAAAAAGGTTTCTTACCCTGATATGTCAGCGACACCCACAAAAATAGGCTGGCGCAGCGCCGCGGCCCTGGTGCTGGCCAATATGATCGGTACCGGTGCCTTTACCACCCTTGGTTTGCAACTGGAGTGGATCAGTAACGGTAGTGTACTGCTCCTGTTGTGGGCAATTGGCGGCCTGGTCGCCTGGTGTGGTGCGGTCAGCTACGCCGAGCTTGGTACCCGCCTGCCCCGTTCCGGGGGCGAGGCACATTTCCTGGCAGAAATTTTTCACCCCCTTCTCGGCTTCCTCAGTGGCTGGGTAAGCCTTACGGTAGGCTTTGCGGCGGCCGTTGCACTATCGGCCATGGCCGTCGGCCAGTACCTGGCCGCCTGGACCAATTGGAACCCGCTGGTTACGGCCGCGGGCAGTATCGTACTACTTTCCCTGGCGCACAGTCTGGGGACCAGGGAGTCCAGCCGTTTGCAAAACGGCCTCACCGCCGTAAAGCTCCTGATTGTCCTGGCCCTCGGCATTGCCGGGGCACTGCTGCCGGTGCCCGCTGAGGTGGTCGTGGACTGGTCCTTTACCAGCTTCGAGACGGTCTGGTCACCGGGGGCAGCCATTGCCATGATCAGCGTGTTCTATGCTTTTTCCGGCTGGAATGCGGCAGCCTACATCGTGGAAGAGATTAAAGAACCCCGCAAAAACCTCCCTAAGGCCCTGGTGATCGGTACGGTAGTGGTCAGTGGCCTGTTCTTGCTCCTGCAGTATGGTTTTTTACGCCAGGCCGGCAGCGCGGCGCTGGCCGGTCA
>JAUIIF010000769.1 GCA_030431945.1 Bacteroidia bacterium
GTAAATTTCGTCGCCCGCCGTGGCCAGGTAGTAGGCCGTCTGGTCGTAAAACGGCGCGTAGCTTACGACGAACTTACCGTTTTCACGGAAATCGAGCAACGCTTCGCGAATCAGGCGCAGCTTGGTGAAGCCACCGGCCTGCATGCTGCTGTTGAGGTAGATACCTTTAATGTCATCATCGGTCTTGGCCCGTTCGATCATGCGGACGATGTCGTGTACGCCCAGGATTTCGTCCATGTCCAGTTCCAGCGCGGCGAAGCCGTTACCGGCATCTACGTTACCGGTAAGCTCGGGCACCTGGTCCAGGTCAAGCTCCAGGATCGAATTGGCCGCTACACTGGGTTTCTGTTCTCCCGCACTGGCCAGTCCGGCAATGCCGAAAACACCAATGAAAAAGAGTGCACCGAGTGCAAGCAGGGTACCGAGGCAAGAGCCGAAGAGAATCTTGAGAAAATTGGACATATTACTAAGTCTATCTTTGAAGTTGCAAAGAAAACAAGCAGCGCCCGGATAGTTTTCGCTTTTCGATGAACGTAGGCGATAAACTGGTCAATAGCAGCAAAAAGGGAGATTTAGCGGACAAAAGTCAGGGATTCCCCGCTTTCTGTCCGTAGTACGTACCGTCCGGAGGCCAGGGCACTGACGTCAATACGTGCTTGCCGCGCCTCCGGCCGGCGGACCGCGAGCACTTCCCTTCCCAGGGCATCGAAGATCCGGATGTCTCCGGCGAAGGGTGCTGCGGCTACCACGTGCAGTACGTTGACCACCGGGTTAGGGAAAACCCGGACCGATGCGCCCTGAGCACGTACGACCCTGCGGATCTCGGTAAACGTCCGCGCACCGGAAAAGTCATCCTGAGCGATCCGGTAATAGCTGGTTCCTGGTAATGGTTGCTGATCGTTCAGCTGGTAATTTCCCCGGCCGCCCTGGTTAACATCAGGTGCTACTTCGGCGATGGTCTCGAAAGAAAATCCATCCACAGAGCGCTCGACCAGGTAGCCGGCATTATTCTCCTCCTGGCTGGTTCGCCAGTGCAGTTCCACTTCTTTCTCCCGGGATATGGCGGAGAAAGACAGCCAGACGACGGGCAGGATGCCGCCGTTTACCATGCTGAAGGTTTGGTAGCCCCGTTCCTGGTTGAAGTCGCCACCACAATTGATGATCGGCGGGTCATAAGCCAGGGAAGCCTGGGCGACAAAATCAGCACCGGCCCGCGTATCCGTACTTAAACTGCGTTGCGTGGTACCGTTGGTGATGCGGTAAGACATTACTTCGGCCGGATCCGCAACGTGCTTGAGCTGGTGAACGTGACCGAATTCGTGAAGGGCGACACTTTCAAAGTCCGTACCACTCCCGTCTCCCGGACCGAAATTATAGTTTACGCTGCCGCCGCGGCCGTTGGGGTCACCATTTCTGCGGAACAGAACGTCTGCGCCGGAAACTTCAAATTCACTCGAGCCACAGGCATTGTAGTAGCTGAAGGCAATACCTACCGTTCCATTTCCCAGCTCTGTATCAAAATCATATACATTACTGCCGAAGGCAACGATGTTCACGTCATCGTCCCGGCTTGGCGTTTGAAGGTTGGTCGTTCCTTCCAGGTAAATGCTGAAGTCGCCTTCCGTTTGCCAGGTGGAAACGGCCCGGTTGAGGGCCGCCAGGGCAGCAGGATTTCCCGCCAGGGAGACGCCGCCATTCGCGGCCGTATTGCCTACGGCAAAAGCGTATCCACCGTTACCATCCGCAGCGTCGTCAATCAGCAAAGGCGTAATGATGGCACCACTGGTGAGGGTGAGGTTCGTTACGGCGTACCTGATGCGAAGCTGCTGGCTGCTGGTAGCTTGCTGCCCGGAAGCGTTACGGACCAGGACCCGCCCACCTCCGGCATTGGAGATGACCCGCACCGTGATTTCAGTGTCTGACCAGGCAAGGATATCTTCGTCACCGACGGCTACGAAAGCGCCGCCGGGGCCATCATCAGGGTTATCAAAAAAGACGTCTCCCGGGGCAGCGCCGAACCCGGCCCCCGTAATGGTCACTTCATCTCCCACCCCGGCGTTCACCGTCAGGGGGCTGAGGTTGGAAATGGAAGGTGCCAGGCTGCGCCCGCCGTAGGGGCTGGCGGCATACCGGCGCTCGGTGC
>JAUIIF010000770.1 GCA_030431945.1 Bacteroidia bacterium
TCCCTACTGCCGGGCGGATTTTCCTGATTGTCCTGGTTCCCATTATCCTGGGGATGATCTTGCGGGTTAAGCGGCACGGCACGGCGGATTTTTTACAACTGCGCCTCCGCTGGCTGAGCATTATGTTGCTGGCCCTGCTTTTCGCCCTCAAACTATTCGCCCCCGCCAGCGCAGGCGGCAGTAACCTGTTGCTGCGGGAAGTCCAGGATATTCTGCCAGCTTCCCTGCTCGTTAACGTCACCGCCCTTTTTTCGGGCTATCTGTTTGGCCGACTGCTCGGTTTTGGCCGCAACGACCAACTCACGCTGGGCGTTGAGGTCGGGATCCAAAATACGAGCCTGGCCTTCCTGATTACGTCCAGCCTGTTACAAAATGAGCAGATGCTGAAGCCCGCCCTGGTCTACGCCATGTTCACCTTCTTTACCGCCCTGCTCTACGGCCTGTGGCTGAAGCCGGGGATGTGGCGGGCGCTCCGCAAAGAATGGCGGTTGCTGCGGTTTTTCGGATAAGCTGGGAAATGGTACCAGAAGTAGTGGCGACGGCGGAGCCGCCTGCGTCGGGTCGACTTCAGGATCCTGCTCTTCCGTAACTACTGCCCCGTAATCAACTCAATGAATCCACTTACCGGCTCCGGTGCCAGGGTTACCCCTTCCAGCCGTTGTTCGAAAACCTGGCCTACGTAGTAGTAGGTGCCGGATGGCAATTGGTCTCCGTTCAGGTTCGTACCGTCCCAGTTTAACGCTGGGTCCTGGGTCTCGAAAACGAGTTGTCCCCAACGATTAAAGATCTGGAATTCAACCCTTTCCACAAAACAACGGCTGCGGGGAACGAAGACGTCATTTTGCTGGTCACCATTGGGGGTAAAAGCATTGGGCAACTCGTAAATGGGACAGTTGGTCACGCAGACTTCCGCACTGCGCTCACTTTCGTTCCCATTTTGATCGAGTGCCGTTACCTGGTAGCATCCGGTAATCCCGGAGGTGGGCATATGTTCAAAGGTCAGTCGGCCGGCATCATTTACTTCGCCGACCAGTTCACCAGGTTCTCCGGCGGTGGCAGCGAAATAAATACGGTACCCGGCCAGGTCATCGGCGGCACAAAGATCAGCTGGCGAAATCCAGCTGAGGGTATTAAACAGGTTTTCGCTGTCCGTACAGTCCACGCCCCGGTCACAAACACTGAGCACGGATAATTCCGGTGGGCAGGGAGGAACATTGTCCCGGGGCTCCAGACAAAGTTCCTGACTGCGGTTCAGGAGCGGACTGGGAATATCGTCCACGCTGTAAGTACCGCTGGCGAGAACGTAGTAGCAGTACGATTCGCCATTCACCAGCCCCTCATCCAGGTAACTGGTTTCCGTAGTGGTCGTAAGCAGGGTGAAGGGGCCGCCACCGGGCTCTTGCCGGAACAGGTCGTAAGAAATGTTGGTCCAGGGCGTCAAGGCCGTCCAGCTCAACTGGTTGGCATTGTCGGTCGGGCTGCCACCGAGGCGTACACTGGTTGCAGGCAAGCCTTCGCCGATCGGCGTGGTTTCTCCTTCCACAAACAGCTCGATCCGGTAGGAATAGGCTAATCCTTCGGTATTCAGGCCGGTATCCGTAAAGCAGGTATCTACCGGACTGGCAAAGAAGGGCCGCGTGAAGGAGGCAATTTCGGTGAAGTCAGCGGCGGTAAGCGTCTGCCCTTCCGCCCGGCTCAGCACGTACCGGTAAGGACCGCCGTTCAGTATGGTGTCCAGGGCCAGGGGCGCCGGCCGGATCCAGCAAACTTCCATCGTCCCGTTGGTTGCTCCGGTTTGCGAAACGTCGACCATAGTCATGATGGGGATGTCGCGGGACAACTGCACGCAGATTTCCTGTGAGGGGATAGATTCAATTTCCTCGAAAATGAGCCCCAAATTGGCAATCGGGCGGCCCATCAGGGCCACCACCCGGTAACAATAAGTTTTACCCCGTTCAATATTGTTATCGACGTACACGTAGCGCCCATCGGCCATGTCGGTTATCTCCACCGGTGTCACTTTCGTGTATCCGCGCCCGGCCAGCCCGGTGGTACAGGTGTCTACCGTAAAGGGATTACTGCCTTCACGTCGCCACACCGTGAAGCCCAGGAATTCAGGATCTTCACTGTCTTCA
>JAUIIF010000771.1 GCA_030431945.1 Bacteroidia bacterium
CGCGCTTCCGCTTCCCTGCTGCTGAAGTGGTCAACCCACGGTGAGGACAACGTTCACCACTTCAGCACGGAGCGTTCTCAGGATGCCGTAGTCTGGAAAAAGCTGGGAGAAATTGCGGCGACGGGCACCCCCAACAACCGGGCCAACTACCGCTATCAGGATACTCCCCCCACCAAGGGCGAATGGTATTACCGCATCCGGCAGGTCGACCACGACGGCCAGGAGAGTTTTTCTCCGGTCAGAGCTGGAAATTTGTCAGATGCCCCGGTCTTGTCCCTGGCCCGGATAGATCAGCACACCCTGCGGATAAACGCCACGCAGGAACCCGACTGGCACCGTACACACTTTTACCTTTATGACCTCACGGGCCGGTTACTGCTGCACCAGCAAGGCCGGACGGACATCTCGCTGCAATCACTGCCCCGGGGGGTATTCTTCCTGCAGGTAGCTTTACCCTCCGGAGACATCACCACCTTCTCAGTGGTGCACTGATGGGTAGCATCACTTCGGTTCCGTCTCCAGCCTGTGCGTAAACCTGAGTCATTCCTTGCTCAGATTACTTGCCGTTGTTCCCGGCTATATCTGCTCATTACCCGCAGTCGGTATTCAGGTGGAGGCCCTGCCATCCTAATCAGGTGTTCCCGGCAGCAGTATCGTCAGTGGTAATAGGTAGACACCTTTATTCCCGTTCCTTGCTTCAATTCGTTTCCCCTGCACCTGCGGCCGCGCCCAAATACCGGGTCACCATCCCCTCAAACCTGTTGCTTCAGCCGGCAAGGTTCCCTTGAAAAATTTCCCCTACCTTTCCCCTACTACACCACCTAAATTTTTACCGTTCATGCAAGATCTTACCATTACTAAAGTGGAACTGTTCCGGGTCCCGCCCCGCTGGCTGTTTTTAAAACTGACGACGGCCAGCGGCATTTTTGGCTGGGGAGAACCCGTCGTCGAAGGCCGTGCGGCCACGGTGGAAGCTTGCATTCGCGAAATTGAAGAACACCTCATCGGCCACCCGGCCAACAAGATCGAAGACTTCTGGCAGATGATTTACCGGGGCGGATTCTACCGGGGCGGGCCGGTCCTGATGAGCGCCTTATCGGGCATCGACCAGGCGCTCTGGGACATTAAGGGTAAGGCACTCGGTGTCCCCGTATACGAACTGCTGGGCGGGGCGGTGCGTGACCGCGTTCGCATTTACGGCTGGGTTAACGCCCCGACACCGGCACAATTAGCGATCGCCGCCCTCCAGCGCCTGGCTAACGGCTTTACCGCCATCAAATTCAATGCGTGCGAAAAGATGGAATGGATCGACTCGCCCGCTAAGGTGGCCGAAGCTGGTGACAAGATGGCCGCCCTGCGGGCGGCCGTCGGTGATGACGTCCTCATTGGCGTAGATCTCCACGGGCGGGTCCACAAGGGACAGGCGAAAGCCATCGCCCAGGTACTGGAGCCGTACCGGCCTTTCTTCCTGGAAGAGTTGGTCCTGGCCGAGAACAACGATGCCCTCCGGGGCATCGCAAATTTCACCTCCACCCCCATCGCCACCGGCGAGCGCATGTACTCCCGCTGGGACTTTAAACGGGTGCTCGAGCAGGGTACCGTAGACATTCTCCAGCCCGATCTCAGCCATGCCGGAGGCATTACGGAAGTGAAAAAAATTGCGACCATGGCCGAAGCCTACGACGTGGCCATCGCTCCCCACTGTCCGCTAGGGCCCATCAGCTTAGCCTCCGCCCTGCAAATAGACTTTAACTGCAGCAATGCCCTTATTCAGGAGACCAGCCTCGGCATCCACTACAACGTCGGGGCCGACCTGACCGACTACCTGGTCGACCCCAACGAATTTCAGCTCACCAACGGCTACGTACCCCTGCTGACCAAGCCCGGCCTCGGCATCGAGATCGACGAAGCTAAAGTCCGCGCAGCCGCCCGGACCGGTCATAACTGGAAAAATCCCATCTGGCGCAACCCCGACAATTCCGTCACGGAATGGTAGGCCCGGCAGCTACTCCCCTGCCCCGTACCCGTAAACGGTACGGGATCCTGGCCCTCATCTTCGTTACCGTAGTCATTAACTACATGGACCGGAGCAACATTTCGGTGGCCGCAGCCGCGATTAGCGAGGAACT
>JAUIIF010000079.1 GCA_030431945.1 Bacteroidia bacterium
GGGAGAAAATGGTGATGCGCATGGAAACTAGGGTAGATGGACAGGCGGTCAACGGAGAAGCAGCAGCCAGCACTCCGTTAACTTTGGGGGCGGAAGGTAAGTAATCTTGGCAGCTATACCTAAATCGGCCTGATTTAGGGAGGGAATGACGAGCTGTACGGCCAGTCCTGAAAACAGTGCTTTGCCGGGGGAGCGGGGGGGGACGGAGCAGGTAGCGCGGAAGCGCCGGCCTCCCTCTTCTGGTCAGGTGATCGTTCTGCAGACCTGATGCTGCAAGGGTATCGAATTCAGCCAATAAGCCGCCTTTGCGGGCAATTCCACCTTTAATCTCAGCTCTGGAGTAAAAACCGCCTGCTGTTCTCAACAAAGTTCGTTTTCTTGCGCTGGTACAAGAAAGACCAACTCTATGCGCGCACCCACTACGCTTGATGACCGCTTCAATGATCCCCGCTTTGCCGCAGCGATGCTGCGGGCATTGCCAGATTATCTTGCGGCGCAACGTTGGTTTACCAGTAAGGGTAAGAAAATTTCGGAATGTAAAATCCAGGATGCTTACACCGTGACCAACGATACGGCACTGGTAGTGCTGCGTATCCTTTTCGCGGATGGGAGCAAGGAAGTGTATCAGCTACCGCTGGCCCAGTTGTTGCATAAGGAAGACCAGCGGCGGTACCTCAAGGACAACGGAACCCTGGTCTTGCTCCAGGTTCCCGGAGGCCCCTTCATCGTTGATGCGGTCCCCTTGCCCGCCTTTCGGCGGGCCCTTTACGAAATGGTGCGGGCGGGGGTTGACAGCAGTGACGGCATTAATTGTGAAGCGGGAAAAATACTGCGTTCAGCGCCACTGACGGCAGCCTCGGTAGTTCCGGCAATTGATACCAGCAATACGGCCATTATTTACGCTGATAAATACTTCTTCAAACTTTTTCGAAAGCTGGACCCCGGCCTGAATCCTGATTTAGAGCTGGTCCGTTACTTGTCCGAGCAAACCAAATTTGGCCACTGTCCTCCTTACGGTGGTAGTCTGGGAGTAGGAGAAATGACCGATGAGGGCTACCTCAACCTGGGGATGCTGAGTGGTAAAGTAGACAATAAAGGAGATGCCTGGGCTTATTTTCAGGATCTGACGCAGCGTTTCTTTGCGGGCCATGGGGAAGTTGATGAGGAAACCCTGCAGCGGGCAGCCTTACTGGGCCAAAGAACGGCAGAAATGCACCTGGCACTGGGGGGCGCGGCCGCAGGTGCAAGCACGGAGATTAAAGCCGGCCTTTCGCCACAGGCCAGGGCCGCAGCCCTGGAACGGGCAATGCTGTCACCTACGCCCATGACCGCTGCCTACCGGCAGGAGATCACTACGGCCGCCCGTAAGCTGCTGACCCGCCAGGCGACCGAACTCAGGGAAAAGCTAAGTGAGCTGAACCCTGAGCTCAGACAGACCGCCCAGCAGGTACTCGACCTGGAACCCCGCCTGACCGAACGGCTGGGCCAGCTGGCGGAACAACCCATGCAACTCGACCTCATCCGCATCCACGCCGATTATCACCTTGGCCAAGTACTGGTAACGGAAGACGATTTTTACATCATTGATTTTGAAGGAGAACCCCTCCTGAGTATTCCTGAACGGCGAAGACGGCGGCCTGCCTTAAAAGACGTTGCCGGCATGGTACGCTCCTTTCACTATGCCGCAAACGGCCAGCTATTGCTCAACCCGGAACGCTACGCCGGGCAGGATCAACAACTGCTCCGGCAACGGGCTGATCATTGGTTTGCAACCGTTTCGGAGGCTTATCTGGACGCGTACTACCAGCGCTGTGGCGCAGCCTCCTTCCTCCCCGTCTCTGCCGCAGACCGGAAGCTGTTGCTCGACCTGTTTATCCTGGAAAAAGCAATCTACGAAGTCGCCTATGAGCTGAACAGCCGGCAGGCCTGGTTGGGTATTCCCCTGGGCGGAGTCCTGGCCGTAGCCTGAGCTGCCGGAAGCGATGGTGATCGGGGCGTAAAAGTCCGCTGGCCAGTAAAATCAGGCAAAATCTGCCCGGTTTACTCCGTAAAAACACCTGATTATTCCTACCGATGCGCCGGTGTAGTACGATTAATAATATTTTAGTCTATACCTAAGCCAGAGTGGTTTGGGACAATTAGCGCGTAGCTAGCGTGGTTGCTGATGAGGCAAAAAACGTAGGCGAAGCCTTAGCTAGCGTCGGGTGGGTGAAGGGTCCCACCCGTAAGCAGGCTTTTTAACGAAATCAGCAGCCGCGATAGCAAGTGAAAAAGTCCCAAACCACTTTGACTTAGGTATATACCGCTTGCCCGGGGTTTACTTCGTAAATGAGCTTACGCGTAAGGCTGCATTTTTGCGGACGTTCAGCCAGAACAGGTTGTAGTCGCCAATGTGATAATTCTTGCGGTTAAAAAGAATGTCACCGAAAAATTTTGGCTTGTTGGTGAAAAGTCCCGGTCCCCGCCGTTCAGCCCAGACGAGGCCGGGCAGCGGGCCTTTTTCGTAGTTGTACAAGACGCCGCCGAGGTTCTTTTCGGCTGGTGCCCGTTGTTCGTCAGTCGTCCAGCTTAAGGGGTTTACCACGGCGATATTGGGTACCGTATCCCGGTAATCTTCTTTGGGCGTAAAGTCCTCCCGGTAGGTGCGCCAGCTGACGAAACAATTGGTCTGGGTACTGTCCTGACAGACGGGAATTGACGCGTAGGCATCCGCCGAGACGGGCATACCGACGAGGTAAGCGACGACCAGCTGCTGGCGAAGCGGTTGTTGATCAAACCGGTCGGCCAGCAATCGTTTAGCGTGGGTCGTTCCCTGGCTGTGACTGGCAATGATGATCGGTCTGCCCTGGTTCCAGGTGGTGAGGTAATGATCAAAAGCTGCCAGGACATCCGCATAGGCAGTATCAAGTGCCTGCTTACTTACGCTGCGTCCTTCCGGGTAAAAGACCCGGATATTGGCCTGGCGGTAGCGAGGGGCAAAGACCCGGCCGGCGGCATTGAAAATGGAGGCGTGGTTCAGGATCGCGGATTCGTCAACTGCCTCGTTCAGCCGCTCGTCTTCGAGGTTGGCGTTCCACTGCTGACTTTTTCCACGGGCCTTGAAGTAAATCGTGGGGTGAATGTAAAAAACATCGGCGGGGGCGGAGACCTGCTTGTTCACCAGGTCGCGGCCGGGGGTGCGGTCCGCCGGGTCTGCGGTAAAAGGGGTAGCCGCCCAGTTGGCTTCCTGCCGGTAATCCGGAGGGGCCGGCGTCGGAAATTTATTGCCCCCGGGCAGGGGAGGAATGCTTCCGCAGGCCGTCAGTAAAAACAGGAACAGCGGGAGTAGCAAAATGTACTTCAAGGGTGGTTGGTTTGCAGGAAATATCGACGATGAGTGGTTACTGGCTGGCGCCCGTACGGTTCGCAAAATAGACAATGACGAGCCCCAACAGGCCGAGGAGAAAGAGTATCATAGAGGATTGGGTTAGGTAGTAGACACTGGTTAGAACGGAAAAAAATATTAAAAAGTTCCCTCGGCGGTTCGGCTCCCGAACATCCAACTCCCAATAGGGTTGAAGACTTGCCTGTTACGCTAAAGGAGCCTCATGGGCGCGGCCGCAGGTACCGGGCTGGTTGAAGTGCAAAACGGAGCACCCTTGGCCTGCATTTTACCCAATACTGCACCTGCGGCCGCGCCCGGAATATTTGCGCTTCGGAGCTAAAGATTCATTTGTCGAGGAATACCTGAAGGATTTTTCTCCATCGTCCTAACAATCACGTACTTTAACCCAATCAACCAACCCCTTACGAAATCATACCATGGGCGAAGAAAGAGTAAACGTACCTACTGATGAAAGCCGGACCAACTTCACCCGGCACCTGCTGGAAGATGTACAGGCGTTGGAATACATGCTGCAACAACGGTGGTTTGAGACCGATACCATCCGGATCGGGGCAGAACAGGAAATGTGCCTGGTGGACAAAAAGACCCTGAAGCCCGCACCCAAAAACATGGCGGTGTTGAAGCGGTTGACGGACTATCCTTTTGTCACCACCGAAATCGCGCGTTTCAACCTGGAGTGTAATTTTACGCCGCAGGAATTTACGGGTAACGCCCTGCGAATTATGGAAACGGAGAACCGCGCGCAGCTGGAGGTTGTCTCTGCCGCCGCGAAAAAGGCCGGAACCCTGGTGGTCCTGACCGGCATCCTGCCCACGTTGCGAAAATTTGACCTTTCCCTTTCCAACCTGACCCCCAAGCCCCGTTACCTGGCCCTGATCGAAGCCATCAAGGCGCAACTGAAATCCGACAAGGGCTTTGAACTGCGCCTGGAAGGAATTGATGAGTTGTTTATCCGGCACGACAGTCCCCTGATGGAGGCGTGTAATACCAGCTACCAGGTTCACCTGCAGGTGACCCCCGATACTTTTGCGCCCCTGTACAACATTGCGCAGGCCATTACGGCACCCATCCTGGCAATCTCGGCGAACAGCCCGCTCGTTTTCGGCAAGCGTCTGTGGCACGAGAGCCGCATTGCCCTCTTTCAGCAGTCTCTTGACGTGCGTACCACCCAAGACCACCTGCGGCAGCCGGAGCCCCGGGTAAGTTTTGGTACCGACTGGCTCGACAAGAGTATCATGGAAATTTACAAGGAAGACATTGCCCGCTACCGCATCCTGCTGGGCGCAGATGTGGAAGAGCACAGTCTGGAAACAATCGCCAGGAAGGAAGTACCGAAGCTAAAGGCCCTTCAGGTGCACAACGGAACGGTTTATCGCTGGAACCGGCCCTGTTACGGGATCAGCGAAAACGGAATGCCCCACCTGCGCATCGAAAACCGGGTGATTCCTGCCGGACCAACGGTGCTGGACCAGACGGCCAACGCCGCTTTTTGGCTCGGGACGATGATCGGCATGGCCAACCGCTATAAGGACATTCGTGAACACATGAGCTTTGCGGATGCGAAAGACAATTTCATCAAAGCCGCTAAGTTCGGCATCGACACGCAGTTGACCTGGTTCGGCAATAAGAAATATGGCTGTTGTGAACTGATTCTCGAAGAGTTATTGCCCATTGCCCGGGAAGGACTGCGGAGTAAAGGAATTGTGGAAGAAGACATTAATCGTTACCTCGGCGTGATCGAAGCTCGGGCCAAAGCGCACCAGACGGGCGCCCGCTGGTTGCTGCAGGCGCATACTAAGTTGAGCGGAGAGGTAAACCAGGACGAAGCCCTGACGGTCATCACCTCCGCCATGATCCGTAACCAACTTTCCGAGAAACCGGTGCATACCTGGGCCTTGCCGCACGCCAAGGACCTGAAAGACTACCGCCCCCTGGGCCTGCGGGTGGAGGAGTTTATGGAAACGGACCTCTTTACCGTCCGGGAAGATGACTTGCTGGACTTGCTGGCGGACCTGATGGACTGGCGGCGACTACGCTACGTACCCGTCGAAGATGGCAAGGGAAACCTGATCGGCCTGATTACCACCCGTAAGATCCTGCGCTACTTTATTCGCAAGGGGCGCCCGGACTCGCCCGAAAGTAAATTTACCAAGGTGGGCGACCTGATGATCAGAAACCCCAAAACCATTGCTCCGGAGGCGACCATCAAAGAAGCCATGCAAGCCATGCGCGGCGAAAAACTGGGGTGTCTGCCCGTAATTAAAGGAGAAGAACTGGTCGGGATAATAACGGAAATGGACTTCTTACGCGTCAGTGGGCGCCTGATCGAAAGACTGAAGTAGGAATCAGCGCTAAGCCGGAGCTAAACCACTTTGACTTAGGCGTAACCTAAGCTGCTACCCACTATCTTGCCCCAATGAAGCGTAAATGGTACTCCCGCATTCCTTCCCCCCTCATCATGCTTTTCCTGATTATTCTGTTCGTAGCGGCCCTGACGTGGCTACTGCCGGCAGGCGTGTATGAACGCACGGAGGTAGCCGGCCGGATGCGCGTAGTACCCGGAAGCTACCATGAAGTCGACCCGACACCACTGAGCTTTTTTGATCTTTTCAAAGCGTTTCCGGAAGGCTACAAAAGGGCGACGCCGATCATCTTTATCTGCCTGGCCAGTGCCTTGATGTTCTCGTTGCTGGAGGCCACCAAGACGATTGAAAATATTGTCGGCAGGGTCGTCCGCCTCCTGGGTGACCGGCACGCCGAAGTGTTGATCGTCTTGCTGACCCTGCTCTACGGCCTGTTAGGGATCATGGTAGGGTACGAAAATAACATCGCGACGATTCCGATTGCGGCCATCGTCATTTTAGCCCTGGGGGGAGACCTGGTGCTGGCCGCCGGCGTCAGTGTAGGTGGAATGACGGTAGCCTTTGGTCTTTCTCCCATTAATTTCTATACCGTTGGCAACGGACACCTGATTGCTGACCTGCCGCTGTTCAGCGGGGCGTGGCTGCGGTCCGTCCTTTGCCTGGGAGGGTTACTGTTAATGTCCTGGTACAATGTCCGTTATTACCGCCGCCTGCAGGCGGACCCGGAAAGCAGCATCGGCCAGGGGCTGGACACCTCCGGAATGCAGCTCAGTAAGCCACTGGAAACCTACCGCATCAGCAGTCGGAACTGGTTATTGCTTACTGTTTTTTTGCTGGGTTTAGGGGTGGTCCTTTACGGAGTGTTCAACTGGGAAGGCTTTCACATCAATGATACTTCGGCCATCTTCCTGATGGTAACGGTTGTATGTGCGTTGGTAAGTGGTCTTTCCGGAAAAGCCGTAACGGAAGCAGGGTTCCGGGCCATTGCCCAGATGGCTCCGGCTACCTTCATCATTGGCATGGCAACGACCGTCAGTGTGATCATGGAGCAGGGGCAGATTCAGGATACCATCAGTAACGGCCTGGCGAATGCGCTGAGCGGCTTGCCTACCTATGCGTCGGCGATCGGCATGTCCATCGGGCAATCCGGACTCAACCTGCTCATTCCGTCGGGGAGTGGCCAGGCCATGGCCACCCTGCCCGTGATGATCCCCCTGGGGAACGAACTGGGGCTGAGCCCGCAGATCTCTATTCTCGCCTTTCAGATTGGTGACGGCGTAACGAATCTGTTCAACCCGTCGCTGGGGGGGCTGGTGGCCATGTTGTCGCTCTGCCGGGTACCCTTTGACCGGTGGCTGCGCTTCGCGCTGCCCCTAACCGGCATGTTACTGGTTTGGGCCTGGTTGGGTCTTTTACTGGCCGTAGCCGTAGGGTACAGTTAAGGTCGTACAGAACAGTTCACCGGTCCGACGCGCTTTAAGGGGTAAAATGCTGCCCTAATGGAAAACTGGTTCTTTGCTTCCTTACCCGTCATTGCCAAAGCACTGGCGACGGTCATCATGATCATGTTGATCATCTTACTTGTCGTCCGGGTGGCGGGCCTGCGGACGTTCGCCAAAATGTCCAGTTTTGATTTTGCCTCCACCGTGGCCATCGGCTCCATTATGGCGGCAAACATCACGACGAACGATCTCTCCGTAATTAAATCCGGACTTGCAATTGCGACCATCGTTGCCTTTCAACAGTTGTTCGCTTACCTGAAGCGCAACTACAGTTCTTTCGAAGCCCTGACGGAAAACACGCCGATGCTGTTGATGGAAGGCACCGTCATCCTGGAGGAGAACCTGAATAAAACGGGGGTGACGCGCAGTGACCTGATGGCCAAGCTCCGGGAGGCGAACGTGATTGAATTTTCCGAGGTCAAGGCCGTAGTACTGGAAACTACCGGAGACATTTCCGTGCTCCACAGTTCGGGAGGGGAAACGGTCGCACGGGAGTTACTGGAAGGGGTCCGGCGGTAAGGTGGCGCACCTGCTTCAATCCAGCGGCTACGGACTACTTGCTTCTTAAACGAATGATCGGACAAATGACCTCTTCGAGGCTGATCCCGCCGTGCTGAAAAGTATCCCGGTAGTAGTTGTTGTAGTAGTTGTAGTTGTTCGGATAAAGGAAAAACTTGTCCTCTTTGGCAAAGATGAAGGTGGAACTGAGGTTGGGCCGCGGCAGTTTGGCCTTCAGAGGGTCCCGGACTTCCAGAACGTCCTTCTCCTCATAATTGAGGTTGCGGCCCAGTTTGTACCGGAGGTTGGTGCTGGTGTCGCGGTCACCGACGACCCGGCTGGGCGTATTGACCCGGATGGTGCCGTGATCCGTGGTAACAATGAGTTGAACATCGCGCTCCGCCAGTTTCCGGAGGGTAGCCCACAGTGGACTGTTTTCAAACCAGCTACGGGTTAGGCTGCGGTATGCCTTCTCATCACCGGCGAGTTCCTTGAGGACCTCCATTTCCGTGCGGGCGTGGCTCAGCATATCAATGAAATTGTAGACAATCACACTGAAGTCGTTGTTCAGGAAGTCGAGGGCCCGGTCCTGCATCTGGCGGGCGAAATTGGTCCGGGTAACCTTGGTGTAGTCCCATTTGATGTCCCCGCGACGCAATACCCGGTCGAGCTGTTTGCCGAGGAAGTCCGCTTCGTGCATGTTTTTACCCCCTTCGTCGGCATCGTTTTTCCACCAGTCTTTGTAGTGCCTGGCGATTTCAGAAGGCATCATGCCGGCGAAAATAGCGTTCCGGCTGTACTGCGTAGCCGTTGGCAGAATGCTGTAGAAATAGTCCTCTTCCTCCACTTTGAACAGCTCGGCGAGGTAGGGCTCAATTACTTTCCACTGGTCATAGCGCATATTGTCGAGCAATACCATGACGGTCGGCCGTTCCTTACTCAGGTGAGGAAATACTTTCTCGCGCATGAGATTGTGCGACATGATCGGCGCGTCTTCTCCGTTTACCCAATCCAGGTAATTACGTTCCACGAATTTGCTGAACTCTGCATTTGCTTCCCGCTTCTGCACGGAGAGGATTTCCCCCATCTCCTCACTGTTGCTTTCATCCAGCTTCAGCTCCCAGTTAATGATTTTTTTGTACACCTCCACCCATTCTTCCCGGTCGAGGCCACTGTTGATTTGCATGAGGAGCTGCCGGAAATCCTGCTGGTAGTCCGTATTGGTTTTTTCCCGTACCAGGCGTTTTTCGTCGACGATGGTCTTCAGGGTCAGCAAAATCTGCATGGGGTTGACGGGCTTCAGCAGGTACCCGGCAATCTGGCTGCCAATGGCCTCCTCCATCACGTGCTCCGCCTCGTTCTTCGTGATCATCACCACGGGGATGGCGGAATTGGTTTCCCGGATGCGGCTCAAGGTTTCCAGGCCCGTCAGGCCGGGCATCGACTCGTCCAGGAAAACGATGTCGATCTCATTGTTTTCCTTCAGTTCCTCCAGGGCATCGTGGCCATTGGTAACCGTTACGACTTCGTAGCCTTTTTTGCGCAGAAAAATAAGCTGCGGCTTAAACAGGTCAATCTCGTCGTCAGCCCAGAGGATAGTAATTTGGTCCATGTGTCGCGTGGGGTTTTGTTTGCCGGGGGGAAGGCCGGCTAATTACATACGCTTTTAAGCGCGTGATGTTTTGAACGGGCAACGATTACCCTAAAGTATTTAGCCGCCGGTATTCAGACGGAATGGGCGCGGCCGCAGGTGCCGGCGAAAGATGAAGGAGCAGTTTGTTATATGCTGTACCTTCGCTCGGGCTACCCATCATCAGCTGTCTGGAAATTCCCCGTCTGCTGGCAGACGACAATTTATATCCCGTGCGCCTTACCGTCCATCCTCACCTTCTGCCCCTGGCCAATCCCTTTCGCATTGCTCACGAAAGCCGGACGGACCAGCCGACCCTGATCGTGGAATTGTTTGACGAGGCCACCGGTTTGAGCGGCTACGGAGAAGCACCGATGACGCGGTACTACGGGCTGGACAGTGCGACTTGTACCGCTCAACTAACGGCCCTGGCACCGGCGTTCGCGCCCCTGCACGCTCTGACCCCGGAAGCGCTTCACGCCCTGCTGGACGAACGGGCGCCCGCGCTCAATCCTTTCCTGCGCTGCGCGCTGGACGTGGCGACCCACGACCTTTGGGCCCGCAGCAAGGGGCAGCGCCTGGGGGAGCTCTGGGAACAGGACCGTACGCGTCACATCCCGACCTGCTACACCATTGGCCTCGGCACGGTTGCCGAAATGGTCAGCAAGCTCAGGGCTTTTCCCTGGCCCGTTTACAAGATTAAATTAGGGGGAGGAACGGAAGACCTTGCCATTATTCGAGCCCTGCGTGAACACACCGAAGCTCCTTTTTATGTAGACGCGAATACCGGCTGGACGGCACGACAGACCATTGACTACTCGGAGGTGCTGGCCGGGCTGGGGGTGCGCTTTATTGAGCAACCGCTTAAAACGGATGACCTGGTGGGGCAGCGGGAGGTGTTTGCCCATTCCGCCTTGCCGGTGCTGGCGGACGAAAGCTGTCAGGTGGCGGCAGACGTTGACCGGTGTGCCACGTATTTTCACGGCATCAACATCAAAGTCGTAAAATGCGGCGGCCTCCTGCCCGCCCGGCAAATGATCGTGCGGGCCCGCGAACTTGGCTTGCAGGTGATGGCCGGCTGCATGACCGAAAGCAGTGTCGGCATCAGTGCCATCGCTCAGCTACTGCCGGAACTCGACTACGCTGATCTTGACGGCGCCATGCTCCTGGCTGAAGACCCGGCCCGCGGCGTGACTTTTGCACCGGACACGGGGCTGGTGCGGTATCCGGAAAGGCCGGGGACGGGGGTTGTTTACCCGCGGTAACTATTCCTTGCGGCATTTACCCGCGGTGGCCAGTAAATCAAGTGCCGAATTCCAAACCCAAGTACCAAACCTTCGTACCTTAACCGCTAAAGACTACTACCGCTGCGTTACATCTACCGCATACTGAACCGTCTTGGCCTGAAAAGGGCTGCACTTGACCTACGCTTTGCCCTGTTGCTGGTGCTGGGGACCATCGCCGTGGAAACCGCCGGCCTGGTGATTATCGAGAATTATACGATAATCGATGCCTTCTACATGGCGGTCATTACCATCTCTACCGTTGGTTTCGGGGAAGTGCAGCCCCTTTCAGAACCGGGGCGGCTGTTCATCTCAATAATGATCCTGATCAATATCGGAGTAGTTGCTTACGCACTGGCAACCTTTTCGTATTACGTTATCGAGGGTAAAATTTTTGAACTCATGGAAAAGAGTTACATGCAGGCCCGGGTTGATGAGCTCTCGGGGCATACCATCATCTGCGGCTTCGGGCGGTACGGAAGGGAAGTTGCCCGGCACCTCATCGAGCAGGGCAGAGATTTTGTGGTGATCGAAGAGAACTTGGAGAAATTCCAGATGCCGGAATTTGAGGACCTGGAAATTCTTTACGTAAACGGCGATTCTACCCACGACGGAGAACTGCTGGAGGCCGGCATCCTGCGGGCTGCCGGCTTGATTACGGCCCTTAACGATGATTCTGACAACCTGTTCATTGTTCTTTCGGCA
>JAUIIF010000080.1 GCA_030431945.1 Bacteroidia bacterium
GCGCGGACGCTGGATGCCCTGCAGGTTGGACTAGCCATGGAAAACGTCAGCTTTCGCTACGTGCCGGAGGGGCCGTTGATCCTGGAAAACATCAGTATTGACCTGCCCAAAGGAAAAGTGGTGGCGTTGGCCGGCGCCTCCGGCGGCGGAAAATCGACGATTGCCGATCTGCTCCCCCGGTTCTACGACCCGGTTGCGGGCCGGATCACCCTGGATGGCATTGACCTGCGGGAGTACAACCTGCGGGACCTCCGCAACCGCTTCGGCATCGTTTCCCAGGAAGCCATCCTTTTCAACGACACCATCTACAACAACATCGTCTTCGGCCTGGAGGGGGTTACCGACGCTGCCGTGGAAAAGGCCGCCCGGGTAGCCAATGCCCACGACTTCATCATGGCAACGCCGGCCGGCTACCAGACCAACATCGGCGACCGGGGAAATAAGCTGAGCGGCGGCCAGCGGCAGCGGCTCACCATTGCCCGGGCCATCCTGCGGAACCCTGATATTCTCATTCTCGATGAGGCCACCTCCGCCCTTGATTCCGAGTCAGAACGGTTGGTGCAGGATGCCCTGGCAAAACTGATGCACGGCCGCACGGCACTGGTCATCGCCCACCGGCTCAGTACCATCCAGCAGGCGGACGAAATCATCGTCCTGGATCAGGGAAGAATCATCGAGCGGGGCACCCACGAAGGCCTGCTCGCCCGGGGCGGCGCCTACCGGAAACTGGTCGAATTGCAGGAAGTCTGAAAAAAAAATACCTCCGGCACTGCAGCAGTACCGGAGGTATACAGGTAGTCGTTCACCTGGTCGGGTGGACTAGTCGATGCCGTGCATCATTTTCTTCATCCAGCCGTTGATGATCACCAGTACAATGGCGGCAGTAATTGGAACAGCTGCGAAAAGAAGGAAGAAGCCACTCAGGCCAATGCTTTTAGCTATGTCGTTCATATACGCACCAGTCAGGCCGCCGAAATAGTTTGCGACAAAATTAGCTACGAAGAAAACACCAAACATGAGTCCTACGAGGCGAATTGGAGCCAGCTTGGACACGTAACTAAGACCTACGGGAGAAATGCAGAGTTCACCTAAGGTATGGAAGAGGTAAGCAGCAATGAGCCAGAACATACTCACTTTTACCGTCGAGGTGTCTACATTGTCAATGGGCAGAGAACCGATGGAAAGAATAGCGAAGCCAAGCCCAAGAACCGTAAGCCCCAAAGCAAACTTAATTGGTCCACTATTGAGGAAGGATATTTTCGCTTCCCATAGTTTACTGAAAAGAGGGGCGAAGATGATGATAAACAGGCTGTTGAAAATACCAAACCAACTGGCAGGCACTTCAGTACTGTCACTGGCGAATTGTTCGCTGAGCATAGTATAGATCAGGTACCAGATCCCAAGAAAAGCTATTCCGAGAATGATGTTTGACAGGCTATACCGGCCAAAAGTAATGCTGAAGAGTCGGAAGAGTACGTAAGTCAAAACCAGCATGGGGACAACTGTAATAATTGTATTACTGATTTTAAAGATGGTGGCACCACTGCCTTCCAGAGACCTATCGGTAAAGTTTTTTGCGAACAAGGTCATGGAACCGCCTGCTTGCTCAAAAGCCCACCAAAAGAAGACGATGAAAAAACTGAGGATAACAATCACCCATACCCGGTCTCTATCCTGACCTTTAAGAGTCGGGTCACTCATGATCCAACCGATAAAGGCAACTACAGCACCAAAAACAATAGCAGGCATGTAAAAATTGAAGGCCAGAAGGGAAGAAACTTCTTCGACGGTTTCACCCGTGATGATGCTGCGGACTGATGGGACCGTCAGAATGGCTACTACCACCGCAACCGCTAGTCCGATTCCAGCCCATTTTCCGATACGACCACTACCGTCGACTTCAACTTCAGGCAACATTTCTGTTTCTCGGGCTAATCCGGCATCAACCGTATTATCAACTGATGCTACATCCGCTTTTTCGGGGGTAAGGCCAATGTCTCCAAAAATTCCCTGCCCAAACCAAAACTGAAGCATGCCGAGGAACATAAAAATACCCGCTAGACCAAAGCCCCAAGCCCAGCCCCACATCTCACCAAAGTAACCGCATAAACCAATGCCTAAGAAAGCACCAGCATTGATTCCCATATAGAAGATTGTGTAAGCGCTGTCCTTTCTCTCTTCATCTCCAGTGTAGAGTTGTCCAACGATGGAAGAAATGTTTGGCTTGAAAAGACCATTTCCTATAATGAGCAAAGCTAACCCCGCATAAAAAGCTATTTCAGTTTCAAAGGCAAGACTGGCGTGACCCAATGTCATGATCAGAGCGCCCAGTACGACCGCATTCCGATACCCCATAAATTTGTCAGCAATTATGCCGCCAAACATTGGTGTGAGGTAAACCAATCCAGTGTAAATACCGTAGAGCGCAACGGCTTCCTTCTCCGGCCAGCCAAAGCCCCCTTCGTCTACGATACTAGCGACCAGGAACAGCGTTAGCAATGCCCGCATTCCGTAATAACTGAACCGTTCCCACATTTCCGTGAAGAACAATACGAAAAGTCCTGGGCGGTGCCCGAAAATGCTACCCCCGTCTTCCGGGTGGCGAATAGTATCTGAAGTCATGATCCGTTTTTAGTACTGCTTTTTTTTGCGCGCTGTTGCGCTTATCTTAAATGCGCTTAGCGACGCAAAGACCAAAATATATCGCCCTAAAGAAACGAAAATTCGCTAAAGGCTGCATACCGCAGCCGGGCGATGGCCGTTATTTATCCGTTAAAGGCGTTTTTTGGAGGCTTTTTCGGACGCTTACCCCAAACCAGGCTCCGAGCCCCGTCGTCAGGCCTCCCCACAGGGCGGTAACGCCGACCAACGCCCAGCCGGTACCGACACCGAAGGTCACCGCCAGCCGGTCACTGAGCCGGCCTTCCGATTCAAAATGAATGTAGCCGGTGTAAATACCCCACACCAGGGCCCCACCCAGAAAGGCAAACCAGAACCCACTCCGCCGCCAAACCGGAAGCAGTACCCCCAGGGCCGCAGCGGCAATGGCAGGCATCCACCAGACCGCGCCGGTGTACAAGCAAATAATGGTAGCGGTGATAACGGCGAGCAAAAGAAAGAAACGATACATCGGTATTTATCTGGAGGTTGGTAAGGCAGGGACCGGAAGGTGAAGGTAACCCCCGCACCTAAAACGAGCGGAAGCGAACAAGAGGGGGGACTATCGTAAGTGCAGCGGGCCAAGTTTTAGTCCGGCGGCCGCCACGGGGGCAACGATCGGCTTTGTCCGCCAAGGATAAGCCTCCTGATCGTGGAGAACCGCTTTCTCGTTGTCCTGCTGCGGTGTAGCGCCTGTCCGCTCATTTACTTACAGTGATGAATGGCTCGGTGCCTACCGGACTATTACTTTGCGAACTCCTGCCCGCCCGTCTGCAGTTCGTATGCGAAGTACGTACACACCACCGGGCAGGCCGGTCAGGTCCAGCTGGGCAGAACCTCCCCGGGAGGGGGTAAGCTGCTGTTGCAGGCGACCGTCAGCCGCAAAGAGTTCCAGGGTCGTCGGCCGCAGGCCGGCACGCCACGTCACCGTGGTCCGTTCGGCGGCCGGGTTGGGGAAGACTGACCAGGCCGCAGCCGGCAGCCGATTGTCCCGCGTACCGGTACAATCATCATTGAAGTAAAACAGACGGTAAACGCCGGGCGTATCCCCGCAAAGACTGGCCAGCTCAAATTCGTAGGCGCCACACAGGTCAAGACCGCTGATGTTGAGCTGAATACCTTCCACGTCGGTTTCTACCCACGCGGCGGCGCTGCCGCGCAACCGGTAACGCACCCGGTACCGGCCACCGACGGCATTGCTCGATTGCCAGCTGAGCCTGGTCAGGTCGGCGGTTTCGTCGTAGTTGATCCGCAAACTCCCAGGCACCGGTGGGGGGCAGGCGGGGTCTGCTGCAGCAATATTGATGCAGTAATCTTCTGCTTCCCCGAATTCATTATTGATCGGGCAGTCGTCATTGGCCCCCTGAAACTGCATGATTACCCGCATCCGCGTTAACAACAGCGCGGCATCTTCCGGAACGGTGATGACGGCCCTGGCTGGCTGATTCACGGCATTGTTCATTTCTGCCGCGACCTCGTTTTCGGTGAAGAAACCGTTTTGATCCCAGTCCACGTAGACCCGGAAACCATCCACCCCCGTTCCGGCCTGAAATGCAGGGGTGATTTCCAGGGGGTAGGCGCCTCCACGGACAAACGGACGCGGCGTTACCTCTCCGAAACTGCGGTAACCACCTGCTTCAGGACCACTGCGCTGGACCAGGATATTGCCCAGGTTAACCTCCCGGATCCATTCCTGGCCGTTGTCGTAGCGCTCCGGCGTGCAGTACGTTTTTTCGTTACACGAGCCGCAGCCAAAGCTCAGTACCGTTGCCCGCCGGCCAAAGTCAGTAAGTAAAGTATCACAATCCGTCTGGAACTCGAATTCATAATTCGTACAGGGCTCGATTCCTCCCGCCAGCAGGAGCTGGCCCGTGCCGCGGGAGGTCCGCACCAGCCAGTTGGTGTCTCCCTGCCGACGGTAACGGACGCGGTAGCGCTCCGCCGCCAGCAGTTGGGTCCAGGTTACTTCAAAAACCTGATTGGGGGTGGCGATCACGGAGAAGTCTTCCGGGATCACACAGCAACCGTCGGTGGTGGCTTGCAGAATAGCCGTGGCGGCGGGGGTACCGCCGCAATCCCCGACAACTTGCAGGTCATAACTGACACAGGCGGCAAGCCCGGTGATTTCATAAGGCGCCGTCACGGCGGGTAGTTCTTCCCACTCCTCCGTACCCGACGGGCGGTAGCGCAGGGTAATGTTTTCCAGAGAGGCGGCCGCCCGCCAGTCTACCGTTAATTCAGTTGCACTACCGGCCACGGGAGCTACGGTAAAGGAGGTAGGGGGCAGGCAGGCGTCGCAGCTGGCAAGGCCGTCTGCGGAGAAGTCCGCCAGCAGTTGGTCCATCGCTGCGGCAATGTCCAGCCGCCCCCCGGTGACGGTGATGCCCGTAAGACTGGCGTTGGGTTGGACGCTGGAGAGCAAGGCCGCCCGGACGCGTAAAGTAGCGAGGGCGGGGTCGGCTTCGAGCAATTCTCCGAAAGCAGCGCAAGGCGTGGAGTACAGGAGCGCAATGGCCCCGGCAACGCCCGGGGTGGCGGCGGAGGTTCCGTCAAAATAACCGTAGTTATTACCGACTGTGGTGTTGAAGACATCCCGCCCGTAGGCGCCCAGGTCAACGGAAATACGGCCGAAGGCCGCCGCGTCCTTTACGTCGAAGGTTGTCAGGTTCGTCACGATCACCAGGTGCTCGGAAGGGCAGAGGGACGGCAAGTCACCTTCTTCTTCCACGTTGATGCTCAGGTTGTCCGTTGCTCCGGCGTTGAGGATGCCGGCGGTGCCTAAGCGGTCGTAGAGTCCGCACCAGAGCGGACTTTCTTCCGGCCGGCCGAAGGGCCGGCCCCAGCTGGCGTTCGTCGCCACTACGTAAGCCCCTTCGGCCCCTCCGGTCTGGTCGTACCGCTCCCGTGCTTCCAGGGCGTAGCTGTAAGCCTGGATGACCTCCGCTTCACTGCTCGCAAAGTTGTTGCGGATGGTCATCAGCTTAACGTTCCAGTTGGTTCCGGCGACGCCCAGGTTATTATTGCCCTGCGCGCCGATGATGCCCGCTACGGGGGTGCCGTGGTTGCCTGCGCCGGCGTCTACGTTGCCGTCTCCGGGGCCGCCGCCGGCGGTATTCCAGCCCAGGTAATCGTCGATGTAACCATTGTTGTCGTCATCAATGCCGTTGCCGGGGATTTCGTCGTGGTTTCGCCACAGGTTGTTGATCAGGTCCTCGTGGTCGGTGTCGACGCCGTCGTCCAGTACGGCGACAACAATCGTGTCTCCGTTAACGGTCACACCGCCCGTCGTGATGTCCCAGGCCGGCTCCACGTTATGATCGGCACCGATGACTCCCGCCAGCTGCCCCGTATTCCGGTATTGCCACTGGTCGTCGTAACGGGGGTCATTGGGCCGGGCGCGGAGCTGAAGCAAATGGTTTTGTTGCCAGACTTCCACGGCCGGGTCCGGCCAGTACCGGCGGCGGAGCTCAGGGAAGGAATGCTGGTTGAAATCAAACGACAGCAGGTAGGCGTTCAGGGTGAAACCAAGCGGCCGGTAGTCGGTGAATTCTGTCTTGCTCGCTATCCATCCCTTTGCATCTACGTGCGCGCCAAACTGTACAATGACCTCCCCCTGGCGATGATCGAGCACCTGGGCGGGAAGGGAAACAGTAAAACAAAGACATAGTATTACTAGAAAACGGTGTCGCATAACAGGGTAGTTGGTCCGAAATGTACGCTAATTACGAAAGATGGGTCTTCAGCGTTGTGTTACCTACCTGTTTTATGCCGACCAAACGGCTTTTTCGGGCGCGGACGCAGGTGCAGAAAGGGTGGTCAGCGCAACCCGTAACTCGCAACCTGCAACCCGCAACCCGCAACTCGCCCTACTTCGCTACCCGGCGCCACCCGTAACGGATGGCAAAAAGCAGCACCAGGAAGATGACCAGGAGGTACTGGATGGGCATGTAGGTAAACGCTACGATCCGTACCTTATCAATAAACCACATGATGGCCAGGGCGGCGGAAATCATCATCACCATGCCGGACAGGCGGTCAAAACCGGGTAAGGCTTCAATTCTCACTTGTTTTTTGACGATGAAGAAGGTCAGCAACATGCTGGCAATGGGCAGGAGTTGCAGCAGGATGTTTGCGTCCAGAATGCTGCCCCGCTCAAACAACCACTTGTACACGGTGAAGGCTACGGCCAGGATAGCGGGAATTGCTACGAGGTACACCAGCGTACTGTACAGGTAATTCCAGGGGGGGAGGTGGCCTTCTTCGCGTTCCATCCACCCGGCCAGCAGGGCGGCAAAAGGAATCAGCAAAAAATAAAAGACCACGTTCATGGGGTGGTCCTGGGCGTACTGGAAAAGGTCGTTGATGGTCATGGGGCGAAGATAATTGGTATTTTAGTCTTCCGGGAATTTTGCCCTGGCCGGAGGGGGCCTGGCCTGAAATTTACCCACGGCCATGCCGTACCTTTGCGCTCCTCAATAATTGAGTTATGTCATCAGCCAGTAAGGCAACGCCGCTATTGTACGAATTTCTCTGGTGGGCCTTTACCCTCGTTTTGGCGGGCCTCGTCCTGCTGCCCGTTTACGCACAAATACCCGCTTTCCCCTTTTTCATCCCCAACTTTATCTATGTCCTTACGGCAGTAACCCTTACCCGGTACCTGTTCTTCCTCAGGATCAGCTGGCTGCGGGATCACCTGCTGGTACAGGGCGCGTTGAGTCTCTTGCTGATTCCACTTATTTTCTGGATGGGCCAGTCCCTGAATGAGTTTGTTACCTATTTTGACGAAAACGGACCGGACGTGCTGGTCAGAAACCTGCCCAAGGACGCCGCGGGGGTGATCAACGGCTACCTGAAGGCCGAGTATCGCTTCTTCGGTATTTGGGCCATTATCGCCGCTCTGTTTACGCCCCTGCGCCTGCTCTATAATGTTTGGGTAAGGTACCGGGCCGGCGTCCGGCAACTGTAAGTTCCTTTGACCTGGGGAAAAACTTACCTTTGCGGCCCCTCCCCGGCGCAGAGCGCCTGAGCACCCACCAATCACCAGATTATTCTCCGTGCATTTCGATATCATCACCGTCTTACCCGAATTGCTGGCCTCCCCCCTGAGCCACAGCATAATGCAACGGGCCAAGGACAAGGGGTTACTCACCGTAGCAATTCATGACTTGCGGGAATACGGCATGGGCAAACACCGCCAGGTAGACGATTATCAGTTTGGCGGCGGCGCCGGCATGGTGATGCGCTGTGAGCCCCTGGCCGAAGTCATCGATAAACTGCTGGCGGAGCGTACTTACGACGAAGTCATTTACCTTACTCCGGACGGGGAGCGCTACGCTCAACAACGTGCCAACCGCCTCAGCCTGGGGGAAAACCTCCTCCTCATTTGCGGTCACTATAAAGGCATCGATCAGCGCATCAGAGACGCGTACGTCACCCTCGAAATCAGCATTGGCGACTACGTGCTTTCCGGTGGCGAACTGGCCGCCGCCGTACTGGTCGACTCCATCGGGCGCCTGCTGCCCGGGGTGTTAAACGATGAGACTAGTGCGTTGACGGACAGCTTCCAGGATAATTTACTGGCCCCGCCAGTCTACACCCGCCCGGCTGAATGGCGCGGGCACCAGGTCCCCGAAATTCTCCTGAGCGGGCACACGGCTAAAATCGAAGCCTGGCGGGAAGAGCAGGCCCTGCAACGTACGCAGGAGCGCCGGCCGGATCTGCTGGAGTGATCTCCCCCCCAAGCTGAGCAATTCAACTGGTGCTCGGTAAAGTTTGAATCCGACACATTTAAAAATACTTTCAGCAACCACGCTAACTACGCGCTGAAGTTAAACCACTCCGGCTTAGGTATAGCTTTCCGGCGTTCTGCCCGTTTGTCCGCAGGGCCACTTGTACTCAGGTACAGTGACCCGGCGTTAATTTATCGGCACCCAGGGATTATCCGGCGGATTCCGGGTAGCCACCTTACCTTCGCGTTCCCTGCCAACAAAAGACAAATTTGCTATGTCCAATTCCGCTTCCAACCACACCTACGTCGCCATTATGGCTGGTGGTGTCGGCTCCCGTTTCTGGCCCGCCAGCCGGGAAGATAAACCCAAGCAGTTCCTCGACATCATGGGAGACGGACGCAGCTTGCTGCGCATGACCTACGAACGGTTCCTGCGGGTGACGTCCGCTGACCAGATCTTTATCGTTACGAACGGCAAGTACAAGGCGCAGGTCATGGAGCACATCCCGGAACTGGTGGACAACCAGATTCTCTGTGAGCCGAGCCGGAACAACACGGCTCCCTGCGTTGCCTACACGGCCTTCAAGCTGCAAGCCCTGGACCCGGAGGCCAACATCGTTATTGCTCCCAGCGACGCGCTCATCGTCAACGAGACGCTTTTTGCCGATAACATCAGCAAGGCCCTGTCGTTCACGGCGCAAAACGACGCACTCCTGACCCTGGGCATCGCCCCGGATCGCCCGCATACGGGTTACGGCTACATCCAGTTTATCGGGGAAGGAGGCCAGGAGGGCGTGTACCCCGTGAAACGCTTCGCCGAAAAGCCCGACGTTGAAACGGCAAAATCTTTCCTGCGTAGCGGTGACTACCTCTGGAATGCCGGCATTTTTATCTGGCGGGCCGCCACGATCCTGCAAGCGTACGAAACTTACGCTCCGGAAATTTTTGCCCTCCTGGCGCAGGGCCTGAGCTGTTATAACACGGCGGACGAGCAAGGCTTTATCGACGAATTCTACCCGCAAACCCCCAAAATCTCCGTGGACTACGCCATCATGGAGAACGCAAATAATATTTATACCATCCCGGCCCAATTCGGTTGGTCTGACCTGGGCGCCTGGGGCGCCCTCTACCACGAAAGCCCCAAGGATAGTGCCGGAAACGTAATTGCCGGCAACCAGATCCTGACGGAAGATGTCCACAACTCCTACATCCGTGGCCCGGAAGGTAAATTGCTCGTGGTGGGGGGCGTTGATGACCTGCTGGTGATTGATGAAGGGGACGTACTGGTGGTCTACCCCCGCAACCGGGAGCAGGAAATCAAAACCCTGCGCGAACGCGCCCAACGGGAATTTGGGGAAGACTTCGTCTGATTTTCGAACATTTCTCCCCATTTTACCTATCTATTGCAGAACCTCCGGGCCAGGTATTTCCCCGTTCGGTATCCACGCCTTATTTTGCCGCCCACGCTTTGAGACGAAGGGGTGTGTTTATGTTCCCAAAATCAGTACGGCTGTCCTTCCGGAATCCGGAGATCACCAGCGCTGGCGAATAGCGGAACTTAAGCTGCAGCCTCTACTCCTGCCGGAGTTGGTTTCAATCGGAAAGTAGTCGTGTGATCAAGCTTGGTGTTTTCGAGCACCAGCCCTGGTCGGCACGCAGGTACCTTACTCTAGTTTATCTACGAAGTCAAACACTCATTATGCTTTCAGCCGTCATTGCCTGCTTTGTAATCGGATACGTCGTTATCGTTTTCGAACATCCATTACGCTTAGATAAAACAGTTCCTGCGCTCCTCATGGGCGCGCTTTGCTGGGCACTGTTGAGCCTCGGATTCAATGCCGGGTCATTAGACGTGGTGGATTCCTACGGCCAGCTCTTCTCCCTCGGTCATCACGGAGCAGAACTTTCCGCAACGGCCCACCACGATGCTGAGCACGGATTCTCCGGCACGCTCCTGCATCACCTGGGGAAAACGGCAGAAATCCTGATCTTTTTGATCGGGGCCATGACCATTGTCGAAATCATTGACTTACACCGGGGCTTCGACATCCTGAAGAGCTGGATTAAAACCCGCTCGGGCAAAAGACTGCTCTGGATCGTCGGTATCCTGGGCTTCATTCTCTCCGCCATTATCGATAACCTGACGGCTACGATCGTACTGGTTACGCTGCTGCGTAAACTCGTTCCGGACCGTGACCAGCGCATCTGGTACATCGCCCTGATTGTCATTGCCGCCAATGCCGGTGGAGCCTGGTCTCCTATTGGTGACGTAACCACCACCATGCTCTGGATCGGTAAGCGGGTCAGTACGGCCGGACTGATGGAGTACCTCATTATTCCCTCCCTCGTCTGTTTCGTTGTTCCGTTCTTTATTGCCAGCTTCATGAAGCCTTTTCAGGGCGAGGTAATGCTGGACGAAGCCGCTGCTGACGCCCCCACCAAAGACCAAAGTCTCCTGTCCAGTAAAACAATGCTCTTCCTGGGCCTGGGCATGATCGTTTTTGTACCGATTTTCAAAACGATTACCCACCTGCCGCCATACATTGGTATGATGCTGAGCCTGGGCGTCGTCTGGCTGGTCTCTGAATATATTCACCCGGAGGAGGACTTCAACGAGGAGCGTAAGGAAGCCTACTCGGCCCACAAGGCCCTCAGCCGGATTGAAATGTCCTCCATCCTTTTCTTCCTCGGTATCCTGATGGCCGTGGCCGCTCTGGAAACCATGGCCATTGGTGAAGTCGCGGCACTCCGGGCCGTGGCGGATGCACTCCGGGCCGTTATTCCTAACCAGGACATTGTAATCGTTGTGCTCGGCTTCCTCTCGGCCATCATTGACAACGTGCCCCTCGTCGCAGCTTCCATGGGTATGTATGACCTGGGGAATTTCCCCATCGACGACAAACTCTGGCACTTCATCGCTTACTCTGCGGGTACGGGTGGCTCCATGC
>JAUIIF010000081.1 GCA_030431945.1 Bacteroidia bacterium
TAAAGACGAAGTCGCCACGGGCGAAGCAGCATTGAACGACGTAAAGGCCAAACTGGAAGACGCCTTACTCAGCCTGCCCAACGTACCGCACGCCCTTGTCCCCGCCGGGGTAACGGAAGCAGACAACGAAATTTTTCAGGACTTCCCGGGGGAACTCCCCCCCCTGCCGGACAACGCCAAGCCCCACTGGGAGCTGGCCGAGGACTACGGCATCTTCGACCTGGAGCTTGGGGTAAAGACCACCGGCGCCGGCTTCCCCGTCTTTACCGGACAGGGTGCCCGCCTGGCACGGGGCCTGGTCAACTACTTTCTGGATCGTAATACTGCCGCCGGCTACACCGAGTTTCAGCCGCCCCTGCTGGTAAATGAAGCCACCGCCCGGGCCACGGGGCAGCTGCCCGACAAGGAGGGCCAGATGTACCACTGTACGGAAGATGATTTTTACCTGATCCCGACCGCAGAAGTGCCCCTGACGAACCTTTACCGGGATGTCATTCTGGACGCCGAAGACTTCCCCATCAAATTAACGGGCTATACCCCCTGCTTCCGCCGCGAGGCCGGCAGCTACGGCGCGCACGTCCGCGGGCTGAATCGCGTGCACCAGTTCGACAAAGTAGAAATTGTCCAACTGGCGCACCCTGACAACAGCTACGCGCTGCTGGATGAGATGGTGGCGCACGTCGGAAGCCTGCTCGATGAGCTGGGCCTGCCCTTCCGCATTCTCCGCCTCTGTGGCGGCGACCTGGGCTTCACCAGTGCCATGACGTACGATTTTGAAGTGTGGAGCGCCGCGCAGCAACGCTGGCTCGAAGTAAGCAGCGTGAGCTGCTTCGAAACTTTTCAAAGCAATCGCCTGAAACTCCGCTACCGGGTGGAAAAAGGAACCGAACTGGCCCATACCCTCAACGGCAGCGCCCTGGCCTTACCCCGGATAATTGCCGCCCTGCTGGAGAACAACCAGACGGAAGACGGCATCGTCTTGCCGGAGGTCCTCCATTCCTATTTGGGCATGCAGCAACTGAAAAAGGTCAGATAATCCTACCGCTGCGGACACTATTTTGTCATTCAATTCAACAACTGGCATACCTTTTGCTGTTTACCTGTTGTCTTAAACACAAAAAAGGACCTTATGTACTTTCTAATTATCGGCGTATTTGCCTTACTCGGCATGGTGGTCAGTAACCGCCTGAAAAGCAAGTTTAAGCAATACGCCAAGGTACCCATGACCAACGGCCTCTCCGGGGCCGAAGTGGCAGCAAAAATGCTCCACCACTACGGCATTGGCGATGTAAAAATCGTGCAGGGCCAGGGGTTTCTTTCCGACCACTACAACCCGACGACTAAAACAGTCAGTCTTTCGCCCGAAGTTTACCAGGGCCGTAACGTCTCCGCCGCTGCGGTGGCCAGCCACGAATGTGGCCACGCCGTGCAGCACGCCGAAGCTTACACCTGGCTGACCTTCCGGAGCAAAATGGTACCCATCGTCCAGTTTTCGGCAAAAGCCCAAAGCTTTTTGTTCATTCCCATTCTCATGTTCGGTGGCCTCGGTGCCGGTGCCGGCGGCGGTATTCTCATGCAGATTCTGATTGCGACCTTCCTGGTCACGACCGTATTTGCCGTCGTTACCCTGCCCGTGGAATTTGACGCCAGTAAGCGGGCCCTCAACTGGCTCGACCACAGTGGTGTCGCCAGCGGCATCCAGCACGAAGGCGCCAAAGATGCACTCTGGTGGGCCGCTATGACTTACGTCGTCTCCGCCCTTTCTTCCATTGCCGTGTTGCTCTACTTTTTGCTGCAGTCGCGGGATTAAGCCGTAAAATCCGATATTGCGTTGCTGATCTGTTGCGAACCAGCCTGCTTGCCAGGGCGCGGACGCCGGTGCAACAATAGTTTTTGAGGAGCCGTAAATCAGCCCGCTCCTCCCTTTTATCTTTTAGAACCAACTTTTTACTGATGGACGAATTACTCAGCGAACAACTCGAAGAAGCCAAGATGCTCATGGACGAAGCCATTGATCACCTTGACCGGGAACTACTTAAAATCCGTACCGGCAAAGCCAGCCCGGCGATGCTCAACGGATTACTCGTCAGCTACTACGGTGCCAAAACACCCATCCAGCAAGTGGCCAGTATCGGCACCGCCGATTCCCGGACCCTGACCATCAAGCCGTTTGACAAGTCAGCCATGGGCGACATTGAGCGTGCCATCTTCGAAGCCAACCTCGGGGTAACCCCGATGAACGATGGTGAGATGGTCCGGATCAGCATCCCCCCCCTGACCACTGAACGCCGTAAATCACTTGCCAAGCAAGTGAAGGCAGAAGGAGAAACGGCCAAAATCTCCATTCGCAACGCCCGGCAGGACGCCATGAAGGCCATTAAGGACGAAGTAAAGAACGGCTTCCCCGAAGACGCCGGCAAACGCAAGGAAGAGCAGGTACAGGGCTGGGTCAATACCTACAACAAGAAGGTCGACGACATCGTCGCGAGCAAAGAAGAGGATGTCATGACGCTGTAGCGTACTTACCCGCTTACTGCCCCCGCAAGATGCCGGCGAAGAAAGAATCTTTCTTCGCCGGTTTTTTTGTGCCCTACCGGAAGCAGAAAACCGGAACCGTTCCTACCTTAGCCCCATGTCAACCCCCGCTAATCAAGCCCAGTATTACGCCCGCTCCAAAGCTTACCTGGCCGGTGAGGTAATCGCCCCGCCGCAGGAGCAGGCACCAGAACTTCAGGAACTGCTGCGCTACCACGAATGGCGGTATTACGTCCAGGACGACCCCGTACTCAGCGATTTCGAGTACGACACCCTCTACAAGCAACTGGAAGCCCTCGAAGCGGCCGACCCCGGCCTGGTCACGCCCGACAGCCCGACGCAACGCGTCGGCTCTGACCTGACCGGCGACAGCGTCAGCGTCCCCCACCTCGTGCCCATGCTCTCCCTGGGCAACAGCTACAATGCTGCTGACCTGGAAGAGTTCGACAAGCAGGTGAAGCGGATGCTGAATATGGAAGAGGACAGCCCCCTGGCGTACGCCGTGGAACCGAAGTATGACGGAGGGACGATTGTACTGGTGTACGAAAACGACCAACTGATCCGTGCCGCCACGCGTGGCAACGGCGTCATGGGCGAAGAGATGACCCACAATGCGCGGGTGATCCGCTCCATTCCGCTGCAGGCGGCCTTCAGCAAGTACGGTTTGCACCGGGTCGAGGTCCGCGGAGAAGTCATCATCCGGAAAGATCGGTTTGAGGCCATGAACGCCGCCCGGGCGGAAGCCGGAGAAACCCTCTTTGCCAACCCGCGTAACACCGCTACCGGTGGTCTGCGGATGAAAAGCCCCAAAGAAGTGGCCGACCGCAACCTGGAAGCCTTCATCTACAGCTTCGGCTACGGGGTGGACCAGGAAGGCAACGACGCCGTGCAGGCGCTCGGCACCCATACCAAAGCACTGGATGTACTGACGGAATTAGGCTTCAAAGTTCCGGCTACCGGCTACGAGCGGGAAACCGCCGCAAACATTACCGAAGCTGCGGATTTTTGCACCAAATGGGAGGCCCGGCGCAATGAATACGCGTACGAAATCGACGGCATGGTCGTCAAGGTCGATGACCTGGCCCTGCAGGAACGCGCCGGGTATACCAGCCATCACCCCCGCTGGGCAATTGCTTATAAATTTGCCGCCAAGCAAGCGACAACCACCCTGGAAAATGTCGAATATCAGGTTGGCAAGATCGGCACGATTACGCCGGTAGCCAAGACCACGCCCGTTTCCCTCGCGGGCGTGATGATCTCCAGCGTCAGCCTGCACAACGAAGATTTCATCAAAGACAAAGACCTCCGTCTGGGCGACAAAGTCCTCCTGGAGCGGGCCGGCGACGTTATTCCCTACATCGTTAAACCACTGGAAGACTTGCGGGACGGTAGCGAAGTCCCCATCGAGTGGCCAACCGTTTGTCCGATCAACACCACGGAGGTTCCCGTCCCCCTCATCCGCGAGGCGGGCGAAGCCGCCTGGCGCTGTCCGGAGTGCGTCTGTGGTGCCCAGGACCTGCAACGCATCATTTTCCACGTATCCAAAGCAGCCATGGACATTGACGGCATGGGCAAGCGTTACGTAGAACTCTTTCACGCCAAGGGCTGGCTGAACACCATTGCGGATGTTTACCGGCTTCCCTACGACTGGATTTCCGTCCTGGAAGGCTTCGGCAACAAGTCTGCCAACAACCTCGAAGCCGCCATCGAGAAAGCAAAACAGCAACCGCTTTGGCGCCTGCTCTACGGCCTGAGTATCCACCATTTTGGCAAGAAAGCAACGCAGCTGGTTGCGCAGAACATTGAGCACGTGCTGGACCTGGCCGACTGGACCGAAGAGCAGTTCACAAACATCAAAGACATCGGCCCGACGGTGGCCAAGAACGTCACGGACTGGTTCGCCAACCCCGCCAACGTCGCCCTGCTCCGCGAGCTGGAAGAACTCGGCGTAAACGTCAAGCCTACGGACGAAGACCGGCCCGCAGCCGAAGTTACCGAAGGGCCCTTTGTCGGCAAAGCCATGCTCTTTACCGGCTCTCTGCAACAACTAAGCCGCAAGGAAGCCCAGGAAAAAGCAAAGGCCGCCGGTGCGCGGATCGTCTCAGCGGTCAGCAGCAAGTTGGACATTTTAGTGGTGGGCGAAAAGCCCGGCTCCAAATTAAAAAAAGCAACGGCCTTAGGTACCGTGACGGTAATGACGGAAGCAGCCTTTCTCGAAGCCCTTACCCCTGGCCAGGGCACCTAAGCCGGAATAGTATAACGGACTTCTACCGCCTCCCGGCCAGCTACACCAGCAAATTATCCTGCAATAGAATTTCTTTCATTTCCAGGTCCATCACTCCCGCCTGGGCCCGGAACCGATCGGGGTCGGAGCGATACGGATCCTGCAGCACGTAAAACTTGTGCGTGACGGCGCCGTTCGAGTCCGACCGTTGCAGACGCTGTACCACCCGCTGTTTTTCAAAATACTTCATTTCCCGGTCGATGATGGTCATGGGTAGCCCGGTTGCCATAATCAGTTCCTGGGGTGTTACCCGGTAGTCGTAGTAAGCGAAAATGGCCAGCAAATCCTCCACGGTAAGAAAGGGATCAGCGGATAATTCCAGGTCTGGCGATACCCCCAGGGGGGCTTTCAGGCCAAAAAAGTGCCGGCCGGTACGGTTACTGCTGCGGTCAAAGACCCCGAAGGTCATCAGGCTGTTTAGCCTGGTTCGTGCTTCGTTCAGGCTTAGTCCGGTTTTGTCCCGCAGCTGGTGGGGTGAGATCAACTGATCCGGCTCATTGGCCACCAGGCGCAGCAGGTCATGGTCCGGGATCTCCCGTTGGGTTTCCCGATTGGTCTTGCGCTGACGGAAATACACGACAACGGCAAAAAGTAGCAGTAAAAAAGTAAGTGCGGTAAATACAAGGCCTACAGTTGCATCTTTACTCATGGGCATTTTCATTTAGCTCTCATCCCGTCGGGAGCATCAGACAATCAGGTTTTCGTTTACCAGGATCTCCTTCAGCTCCAGATCCAGCTCGCCGGCCCTGGCCCGGAAACGTTCCGGGTTACTGCGGTAAGGCTCCTGGAGGACGAAGAAACGGTTACTGACCGCTCCCTGCGGGGCCATGCCCCGCATACTCTGGACAATGCCCCGCTGCTGAAAGTGTTTCATTTCGCGTTTAAGCACGTTGAGCGGCAACCCCGTCGTCATAATCAGTTCCTGGGCCGACACCCGGTAATTATGGGCGGCAAAAATGGCCAGCAGGTCCTCTACGGTAAGGAAGGGGTCCGGAGAAAGCGAAAGTTTTTTGTCTTCCGGCAACGGCTCCTTCAGGCTGTAATAATAGCGGGAGCCGCCAACACTCCGGTTCAGGATGCCGTACATCAGCAGGTTGCTCAGGCGGGAGCGTGCCTCGTTCAGGCTCAGGGTGGTTTTGTCCCGAAGTTGGTGCGGAGAAATAAGTTGGTCCGGTTCATTATGGATGAGCCGCAACAGATCCGGGTCACTGATTTCCCGCTGCGTGTCCCGATTACTTTTCTTATTCCGCAGGTAAATGCCTAAGACAATAAGCAGGGGCAACACCGTAACCGTAAAGACGACGATGAGGCCCACGATTGCTTTCGGTTCCATCCGTTGGTTTTTTGGCAAGATAGTCAGGCGCGGACGCCGGTGCAAGGGAGGGCAGGAAAGCGGACGGACGGAGCGGGCTGTATTTACAACTTAATGGCCGGTACGACCAACGCTTTGCCTGCCGGGCGTGCAACCTCCTTGAGCAGATAACGTTTAATGAGCCCACCAGTCAATAAATACCCCATGATCCAGGCCATTTGGAACGGCGAGGTGATCGCCGAAAGTGACGACACCGTTATCGTTGAAGGCAATCATTACTTCCCCCGCAGCAGTGTTAATGCCGCTTATCTGACCGATTCTGATACCACCAGCTTTTGTGGCTGGAAAGGAGATTGCAGTTACCATCACCTAACCGTAAGCGGCAAGGTAAACCCGGACGCCGTCTGGTACTACGCTGACCCCTACCCCAAAGCCGAAAAAATCCGTGACCGCGTTGCTTTCTGGAAGGGCGTCACGGTTCGCGAAGCCTGAATCAACGAACAATAGTTGCCACGTACGGAGCAACGCAACGGCTACTGCCCCGCAGTACGCAACCCCGTAACCATGACCAAGACAATACATCGCCTGCCAGCGCTGCGGGACCACTTCACTTACGTCCGGGAACAATCCGTAGCGCTCTGCCAGCCCCTGCGTCCGGAAGACTACGTAGTACAACCGCACCCGGACGTGAGCCCCCCAAAATGGCACCTGGGCCATACAACCTGGTTTTTCGAGAATTTCATTCTTGCGGCCTACAGCCCCGGTTACACCTGCTTCAACCCTGAACTTAACTGGTTTTTTAACAGCTACTACGAGAGCCAGGGGCCACGCATCAAGCGATCCAGCCGGGGAAACATGACCCGGCCGGAGCTTGCCGTTATCCTGGCCTACCGGCAGTACGTAGACGACAGCCTCCAGGCCCTGCTCGCCAGCGACCACCCGGAGCAGGAGAAGATTGCGGAGTTGGTCGAGCTGGGCCTACACCACGAGCAGCAACATCAGGAGCTGTTGGTAACGGACATTAAATACATTCTGGGGACGAATCCACTCTTTCCCCCCTACCGGGAAATCTCCCCTCCCGCGAAGGACACTAAGCATTTCTCCTTCCCCCGCCCCTCCTTCGTCACCATCTCCGGCGGCCTGCAGACCATCGGCCATCAGGCAGAAGGTTTCTGCTGGGATAATGAGCTGAGTGTCCACCAGGTTTACCTCGAAGATTTTCAACTCTCCCGCCGGTTGGTGACTAATGGCGAGTACCTGGCCTTCATGAATGACGGAGGCTACGAGCGCTTTGAACTCTGGCAGATGGAAGGCATCGAATGGGCGCGGCAACTGGACGTCAAAGCGCCCCTCTACTGGAATCAGGACGAGGAGGGCAACTGGTTGTATTATCAGCTCAATGGCGGCCTGCAGCCCGTACATCCGCAGCTGCCCGTCACCCACCTCAGCTGGTACGAAGCGGACGCCTACGCCCGCTGGGCGGGCGCCCGCCTGCCGACGGAGTTTGAATGGGAGGTCGCCTGCCGCCAGTTAGCCCCGGCAGTAAAACCTTACCAGAACTGGGCGGACAGTGGGCAACTCCAGGCCTACGCGCCGGTCCGCGAGGAGCCTCAACTGCTGGGGACCGTCTGGGAGTGGACCAACTCGGCCTACCTGCCGTACCCGCGTTATCCGCGCCCGGAGGGCGCGCTGGGGGAATACAACGGCAAGTTCATGGTCAACCAGATGGTCCTGCGCGGCGGCAGCTGCGCCACACCCCACAGCCACATCCGGCTCACTTACCGCAACTTCTTCCAGACCGATAAACGCTGGCAATTCACGGGTATCCGCCTTGCCAGGGACCTTTAGCCAATCCACCCCCATATGCACCCTTCTACTTTCGCTTCTGACATCCTTGCCGGACTCCGGGCCAGCCCCAAACAGCTATCCAGCAAGTGGTTCTACGACGAGCGGGGGAACAAATTGTTCCAGGCCATCATGGCCATGCCGGAGTATTACCTTACGGACTGTGAAAAGGAGATCTTCCAGGATGCCGGCCCCGCCCTGCTGGCCGCCACCGGCGGCCGGCCGTTTGACCTCATCGAGCTGGGGGCCGGAGACGGTTCCAAAACCCAGTACCTCATCGAGCACTTCCTGGCGGCGGGAGCTGACTTTGTGTATCGCCCCATCGACATCAGTGCCCACGCCATTGAGTTGCTCGGTACGCTGATCCGGCACCGCTGGCCTTTCCTCCCCTTTCAACCCATTGAAGGCGACTATTTCTCCGCCCTTAACCGGCTGGGGAGCGGCCAGTCCGGTCGCCTGCGCCTCGTCCTTTTCCCCGGAGGTAATATCGGGAATTTCACGCCGGAGGAGGCCGTAGAATTCCTGCGACACCTGCGCACTTTCCTCCGCCCCGGCGACCTGTTACTGACGGGGTTTGACCTCAAAAAAGACCCAGCCATCATCCTGGCTGCCTACAACGATGCGACGGGCCACACCGCTGCCTTTAACCTCAACCTGCTGGCGCGGATCAACCGGGAGCTAAGCGCCGATTTCGACCTCGACAACTGGCGCCACTGGGAGACTTACGACCCCCTGAGTGGGGCCGCCCGCAGCTACCTGGTGGCACAAGGGCCACAAACGGTTCATATTGCCGACCTGGAGGAAGTCTTTTCCTTCGCCCCCTACGAAGCCATTGCGGTAGAAATAAGCCAGAAATACAGCCGGCAGGAAATACAGGCCATGTCCGTGGCGGCCGGCTACACGCTGCTGGAGCACCTGGAGGATGCGCGCGGTTGGTTTACGGACAGTCTGTGGCGCGCCGTATAGGTAATGGTCCTCCTGCCCACCGTCGTTTATCCTTCTCCCCACCAACGCAATTTCAGGATATCCAGTACGTACAGGACGGGGCGGGGCCGTGAGGTCAGGTACCCTACGAGCCAGCGTTCCGGAAGCTGGCGTGCTATTCTAGTCAGTAGGGGGAAGCGCACCGCCAGGTCGAGCAGGCGCGTACGCAGGTACGGATATTGTTGGTGGAGCAACCGGAGGTTACGGATGGCTTCACGCTGCTTACGGAGAAAAACGTCGTTGGGTTCCAACCCCAGGTGGGTTACGGGGTTGTCGATGCTGAACAGCAGGGTTTTAGCCAGGTATTGTTGTTGCCCCCAGAGCGTGTCTTCGTGGCCGTAGCCCTGGCCGTCTTCCGGGAAAGGGTATTGCAGCAGGATGTCCCGCCGTGTCAGAAAATTATTGGTGTGAAAATTATTCCAATCGTCTCCGTTCACCTGGCTTTCCCGGTGCGTGCCGTACCACCAGTGCAGGTGTAGCCGGGCTGCGGCAGGCGGCTCAGGGGAATAGTTTCTGCCCCCTACAATCAATATGGTTGCATCCGCTGCCCCCGTCAGGAACTGAATATCCCGGAGAGCCGTCAGGTAGTTCGTAAGCCAGCCGGGGGCCAGCTGGCCATCAGCATCCAGCATAATTACAAACTCATGGCTGGCCTCCCGGGCCATTTTATTGCGAATAGCTGCCCGGCCCAGGTTATCGGTGAGCTCGACGTAGCGTAAGCCCGGGGTGGTTCGGAGCGCGGAGCGCCCCCAGTCACCGTCGTCCGGGCTGGCGTCGTCATAAACCATCACCTCGACAGCTTCCGCCACCCCAGCGGCCTGTGCCAGCAAATCCTTCACCAGCGGGCGGACATCAAAGCGGTAAACCGGGATACAGATGGAGAGCATAAAGCAAAGGTAAGTCCGGGGTGGTTTAACCCGGCTCCTGATGCTTACCTCGGCACCTGCGGCCGCGCACCTTAGGAAAACGAGACTAACTGATTGCCCTTCAGGCAGCACCGGAAGCGTTTCGGTAATTTTAACGGTACGATAACGAGCCAACAGGTAAGACTACCGGCCGTTACGCAATCCGGTAATAAATAACACCCAATGAAAGCACTTAAAAAACTGATCCTCCTACTTTCACTCTTACTGGTTATTGGCCTGTTACGCGCCCAGGTACAGTGCTCTTTCTTTGGCCTGCAGGACACCTTGCGCAAAGATATGGTGGCGAATATGGACCTCCTTAATCTGGGGGATACGGCCATCCATCTAACCCTGGATGCCCGGGTTCACGATGAAAGCGGCAGCCTTTTGTACCACTACCAGGTGCCCGAAATACTGCAGGCGCCTGGTAGCAAAAACTGGTCAATTGCACCTGCGGATGACCTGGCCTTCGGAGTCGCTTTTGCTTACCAAAGTGGACGTATCATCAAAGACTCGTTAGACCTGAAAACCTTCAGTGGCAGGCTCCGCTGGAGCCTTACCCTCCGGGAGAACAACGATTCCGATACTGTGATCTATAACAAAGAGGTATGGCTTCCCGTCCGGCAGGGACTCCTAAATTATGAAGAGCTGGCAGGAAAACAAGCCCTGATCGACGCGGGATATTATGACAGGCTCACTATTGATCTTCCTCAGCTGGAGGGCAGATTCACGCTCACGGACCTGGAAAACATCCTCATCAGGAATACCTCCAGTCACCTTATTTACGATGACCTCACGATCACCCTGTGGCAGGATGACTTTTATGACCCAGTGTACGAGGTGACAATTGACAACTACTCCGCCCCTCCCGGAGCGTATAAATTAGGTGCGGAAGCATTAGCCCTTGGCAGAGTGCTGGACCGGTACGAAGAACGAGACACTTTAAGCGATTTATCCTTCCAGGCCAGGTTCAGCAACGCCTGGTTGACTTCGACCTCCATTTCCTTATTCAACCACGGCACCCAGTTCCCGCCGCTCGAAACACATTACAACGCCGCGCTGAACTTGTCGCTTGATTTCTTCATGACACCAGACAAGGTCGGGCAACTCATCACCCCCGAACAACTTACTTTTTTAGAGAACCCGGAAGGGGACATTCTGGACTTTAGGATGGAGCAAAGTACTAACGAACCCTGCCTGCCATCCGCAAACCCTTTCGGAGAGGCGCTTATCAACCGTTCCACCGGTGGTCTTTTTGTCTGCCTGGTCGTACGGGAAGACGATTTACCCCGCAAAAAAACGGGCGCATTCCTGACCGTACTGAGCGGTCTGGACTCCGCTTACTACCAGACGGTTCAGCGCGGGCCTTTTGCCATTACTTTCCCCTCCCTGAGTCACCATAAGGAGCCTCCGCTCCGGGAAGGAACCGGAGGCTTTAATTTTGTTGTCCATTA
>JAUIIF010000772.1 GCA_030431945.1 Bacteroidia bacterium
GCCGATTCCGGTAGAGATCACGGTCAGCCTGCGGCCGTCCAGCTCTCCCGTATGGGTGACGAATTCCCTTGCTTCCACCCGTAGCTCCACCTTATCGAAGCGACGGCTGACTGCCCTGACCCGCTCAGGGTCACCGACAGTGATGATGGTTTCTGCAACTTGACCCGGCAGCAGATCAAGATGATACAAGGCGCCGTTGGGGCGCAGGATTAGTTCAGAAGGAGGTAAGATGAGACACTTTTTTAAGGTAATGATATAAATTAATGACGGTGCTTGGGGAGCCCTATTGTAGCAGCTGCTTTACGGCTTTTTTCAGGGTCATTTCTTTGATTTCGCTGCGAAAGTAGTGGCTTACGGCTTTCCCTTTGTGGACGACAATGGCCTGGGGGCTGGCGTGCTCGACCTCGAGTTTTTCGGCAATTTCCACTTTCAGGTCCGGCGTATACTGTACCGTGACGCCGTAAATATCCAGGTCGTGTTTGGCGTGGGCCACTTCGATTTGTGCGGCTCCGCTGAACGGACAATTATCACTGTGTTTAAAGATAATCACGGGTTGTTGGTGGCTGGCTTCCAGGGCGGCGGCAAAATCAGCAGAAGCTTTCATGGTATGAAACATAATCTTTCGGTCTTTTTATTTCGAACGTACAGCTACGCCGTTAGTTGCAGCAAGCCTACCAGACTACCAGACTAAACATTATCTTTCCCCCATGACTGTACCTGCAAAACTCGCTGCTCTCCGCCAAGCCATGCTAGAGGCCCAGATTGACGCCTACATAATTCCGAGTACCGACCCCCACCAGAGTGAATACCCTGCCCCCCGCTGGGCGGCGCGGGAGTGGCTTTCGGGTTTCACCGGCTCCGCCGGGACGCTCGTGGTTACCCAGCACGAAGCTAAGTTGTGGACGGACAGCCGGTATTTCCTGCAGGCAAACACCCAGTTAGCGGGTACCGGGATAGCGCTGATGAAAGACCGGCAACCAGCTACGATCAGCATAGAGAAATGGCTGGGCAGTACGCTCATGGACGGGCAGACGGTTGGTGCCGACGGGCGGGTGCTCAGTCTGGCCGACAGCCGCAGCCGGCGCCGCAAGCTGGAGCGGCATGAACTGAACCTGACCCTGGATGAGGACCTGCTCCGACAAATCTGGCCTGACCGCCCGGCGGTCCCTAGCCGCCCCATCTTCGAACACGATGCGGAACTTACGGGGGAAACCTGGCAAGACCGGCTAGGCCGGCTGGTGAGCTGGATGGAAGAGAACAACCTGGATTATTACGTCGTATCTGCCTTAGACGAAGTTGCCTGGTTATTGAATTTACGCGGCTCCGACATTGACTTCAACCCACTGTGCGTCGCTTATTTTGTCGCCGGCCGGGGAGGAGATCATACCCTTTTTGCCGCCGCCCGTCCGGGTTTCGACGCCTGGACGAATAATTTACCCGCCGGGCAACGGCTGGAAGTTCACGATTACGACAAGATCAGCAGTTTTCTGCGCCGCACCAACGCCATTGATGCCGACATTGGAATTGACCCGGCCACCATCTCCGCCCGCCTGGCCATGCACGCCGGTGAAGACCGGACGTGCGAACTGGCCAGCCCCATCCCCGGCTGGAAAGCCATAAAGAACGCAACGGCGCTGGAACACCTGCGCCAAACCATGGCCCACGATGCGGTGGCGCTGCTGCGGCTGCGCCGGTGGCTGGACGGAGCGATTGCGGAGGGGGTAGACGAAGCGGGGATTGCCCGGAAACTACACGCCCTGCGGGCCGCGCACCCGGCCTTTATCACCGACAGCTTCCCCGCCATTGTCGGTTACGGCAGCAACGGCGCCATCGTCCATTACCGCGCACCGGAAAACGGATCAGCAGTAGTGAAAGCTTCCGGGTTATTACTCCTGGATTCCGGCGGTCAGTACACGACCGGCACGACGGACATTACCCGGACCTTCGCCGTCGGTCCGGTGACCGACGAGATGCGGACCCACTTCACCCTCGTCCTGCAGGGGCACATCGACCTGGGGATGGCCAAGTTCCCCCAGGGCACCAGCGGTGCCCAGCTGGATGCCTTCGCCCGGGGCGCCCTGTGGCGCCACCAGCTCGACTACGGGC
>JAUIIF010000082.1 GCA_030431945.1 Bacteroidia bacterium
GGCGCGGACGCAGGTGCAAAGATCTACCTGACCAGGCACCAGGGCAATGACGAATTAACGGATTTGCCTTCACTATCTTTCTCCGTCCGTAAACGTCACCGTCCAACAGCCCAACATGCTCTCCTCCTTCACCTCCCGCGGTATTCCCTTTACCCTGCGCAAGATCGGCGACCGGCTCAGGACGCTGTTCCTGAGCCGGCTCTACCACTGGCTGACCCCCGTGCAAGCCAGGGGGGTGCGGGTGACGGGGTGGTACAAGGTGCGGATGGACCGTCGATCCACCATTTACCTCACGGGCTGTACGGTAGAAGGAAAAGCTTTCCTGCGGGCTTATACCTGGACGGCCGCAGATACGCCCGGCACCGTGACGGTAGGGAAGGGGAGTATCGTTAAAGCAGCCGCCCTGGTTTCTGCCATCAACGGCCGGTGCTCGATCGGGGAGCGGTGTGCGGTCGGCAGTCGGGCCGAACTGCGGGCCGTTGGCGCCGACATAACAATCGGTAACGATGTGCGCATTGCTGCCGAGGCCCTGTTGCTGACCAGGGACCACGTCTTCGCCAGACCGGACGTGCCGATCATGGACCAGGGGTTTACGCATGCTCCCATCAGTATTGGCGATTTATCCTGGGTCGGCCGTCGTGCCATCATCCTGCCGGGCGTGACGCTGGGCCGCAACGTTATTGTTGCTGCCGGAGCGGTGGTGACGAAAGACGTCCCGGATTACGCCATTGTGGGCGGGGTACCCGCCCGGCAAATCGGAGATGTCCGCGACGCATGAAGGAATTTGCTCCAACCATCATACTGCTGAATTATAACGGCGCTGCCGATACCCTGGAATGCCTGGCAAGCCTCCAACAAGCAGCGTTGGGCACAGCCTCCGTGATCGTGGTGGAAAACGGAAGTACCGATGATTCTATGGCGACGTTGCGCGGCTGGAACGCCGGGACCGGCTACTTTGCCTGCGTGGAGGAAGTGACGGCGGCACCTGAACCGGACTTTTCGGCCGCCGCGGTAGCGGCGGTGGGCCCGACCCTGTTGTGCAGCCCCACCAACCGTGGCTTCGCCGGGGGGAATAACCTGGCTACAAGGCTGGCCCTGGCCCGGGGCGGAACGGAAGTCTTGCTCCTGAATAATGATACGACCGTAGCCCCCGATTTTTTACGGCACTTGGCGAGGGCCAGGCAGCAGTATCCGCAGGCCGTGCTGATACCGCAAATACGGTACTTCTTCGAGCCGGACCTGATCTGGAATTGCGGGGGAGACCTGCGCTGGCCAGGACGAAAGCATTACCGTTTAGCTGGCGCCCCGGTCTCCGCCGTACCAGCAGTATTTACCCTGCAGGTCTCCTTTGTTACCGGCTGCGCGCTGCTTTACCGGCCCGGCACCACCGGCTTACTGACGGAGCGCTTCTTTTTTGGTGAAGAAGATATGGAATTCAGTCTGCGGCTGCGGCATAAAGGCATCCCGGCTTATTGTGTGGTGCCGGCGATCGTCTACCACAAAGTGGGCCGCTCACTGGAAGATAATGCCCGCAAGAGCGAAATTTTCACCCTCAAGCGGCTCGTCAACCTCCGGCAACAATTACCTCCCGTTACTTTTTGCTTTGCCCTGTTGTACTACCTGGCTAACTTATTCCGCCTGTTCATCCGGCAGTACGGCCTGCAGCCGGTTGCGGCCCTGCGGCTGACTTTTCGTACGGCACACCAGGCCTTCGTTAGGGAGGAAGTCGGGAAAGACCTGTGTGTCGACTACGTACGGGGGGGCAACCCGGATTCCTAGTGGCCTTTTCTGCTCACTTTCGTTTTTTGTCAGGTGTGTATAATAGTTGCACAACTAATACAAGGGGGCAAGCCCCGCTCGCTACGCAAGGCGGACTTGCGGCCATTAGCAAAGGCCTGATTTCAGGACTGGCTGTGCATTTAGTTATACCCGCTTTTGTCAGCCATCATTCCTGCAATGTCTGCCGGATATACTACTTTGCCGCAAGTGCCGGGAATAGCACCTCTGGTTGTTATTCCCAACCCATTAGTAAACCTTACCCCATTTTTAGAGCGTGAGAGCCCTTCTGACCGCAAGTTTCTTTGGGATGGCCCTGGCCCACCTGATCGATCTCTACGTATTTCGCTACGTCCTGATCATCGGGATTTTGGTGTTACTGCTGATCACGGGCCGGAAAATGTTTTTTACCAATCATTCCTGGTATAATCTTGGTGGAGTCTTAATCCTCCTGGCTTCGGCAGTCCCCAGCCTCATTTACGGAGACTGGCTGTCTTATGCCTACGTGGTTTTTGGGATACTGAACTTTCTGCTTTACCCGATCTATGCTAAAGCGGAGCTTACGGAGGTGCACATCGGGATTATTTTTTTCGGGTTGCTGGTCACCCTCATTCCGCTGGGGCTCGGGAACCGCATTCAATCGGTGTACGGAAACCCGAACAACTACAGTGCCGTTGCTTTTTCCACCATGTACTTCGGGATGCTGCTTTTTCGTAACCGCATCTGGGGGCAGGTGGGGGTGGTGGCTTTATTCGGCGTGCTGATCTTTTTGGGCGCCAGCCGTTCCATGCTCGGCGCTTTACTGATCTTTGTTTTATTGTACTTTGGGCAACGGTGGTTGTTGCACACCATCTTCCGTAAGCTCACGATCCTGGCTTTCCTGATTGCGGCTTTCGGGTACTACTCGCTCATTACGAACGACCGGTTTAAGCTCATGGAGACGATTCAGGCCAATACCTACAGCGATAAAAAGGACCGTGGCCTGAGCCACCGGGATGAGCTTTTTAATTATTCGCTGGCCTTAGTGGAACAACAACCGGAAGGCGTCGGCCTGGGTATGTCCAAAGAAGCCCTGAAGAAGTACTACGGGGAGAAAATTTCTCCCCACAATACGTACCTGAAAATTTTGGTGGAGGGCGGATGGCTGAGCCTGCTCGGGTTTCTGATTCTGGTGCTTGGCTTTTTGCTGACCAGTAACTCGCCCTTGGCGACTTCCTTTCTGTTCGCCATGTTGATTCGGGGGTTCTTTGAGTCGGCCACTCCTTTTTCGATTAGTCTGGTGTCCGGGATGTTGGTGATACCGATGTTTTTGAACGAGCAATCCATCAGCGTTGCCCATCGATTCATCTGGAAAAAGTCATATGGAACCTAAAGCATACGCCCACATTCTGCGGAATAAACTTCTCTTCAACTGGGTGCCGGCTGTTCGTCCGCTGGTGTACCGTTTTTATCCGGCAGCGGAGGCACCGGTATTCGTGCTGGGCAATCAGAAGTCGGGGACTTCGGCCATTGCCGCGCTGTTGGCGCGGGCGGCCGGGCTATCGTATGACATTGATCTGGGCGGCCTCCGCCTGCCCGAGTACGAGGCCATTTACGCGGATCGCCGCCAACTGCCCACCTTGCTGAAGAAGCGGGCCGGGGTAGAATTCAGCAAGGGGTTGGTAAAGGAGCCGAACCTGACGTTTTTGCTGCCCGAACTGCTGCGCCTGCACCCGCGTTCGCGCTTCGTTTTTGTTGTCCGGGATCCGCGCGCCAACATCCGCAGTATTCTGAACCGGCTGCAAGTTCCCGGAGACCTGGCCACGCTGCCCCCTGAAGACTACCCGGAGATTTCGCCGATGTGGCGGGCCATACTGTTTAACCACTGGGTAGGTGACGCCTCCCGCCAGCTGAACTACGTTGCCCGTTCCGCCGAACGGTGGCAACAGGCCCTGAACGTTTACCAGGAACAGGCCGGCCGCGTTGCGCTCATCCGCTACGAAGATTTTCGCGTAGCTAAGCAGGAAGCCATCAGGGAACTGGCCCGGCGGATTGATTTGCCGGCCCCGCACGACATCAGTCGGTGGGTCGACGTACAATTCCAGCCCGCCGGCCGGCCGGTGGCGGATTACCACGATTTTTTCGGCGCCGCTAACCTGTCTTTTATCGAGCAGGAATGTGCGGCGGGAATGCGCCAACTGAATTACCCTCTGACCAACCAATTATGAGAAGCCCCGTAGTGCTTATTTCTATTTTCCGGGAAAGCCTGATCGGCGGCGTTGCCGTCCACAGTTCGAATTTGTACGAACGCCTGCGCGAAAATGGCTTGCCGGTGGAGCGAATTGACTTCGCCTTTGTGTTTCGCCGCCCGCTATTTTTGCGGCGCTTCTGGATTGTTTTCAAAGTCGGCTACCGCCTCCTGAAACTACGGCTGACGGGTGCCCGGATTTTTCACTTTCACGCCAGCAACCGGGCGCTGATGTTTTACCTCTACGCACCGCTGCTCAAACTACTCGGCGCCCGGATCCTTTTATCCCTTCACTCTGGTGTCGGTTACGACAAATGGCTAACGAGAAATCCGCGCTACCACACGATCAATAAGGTGATGTTGCGCTTGCTGGACCAACTGATTTTCATGAACCCGGAGGAGAGCGAACGTATCCGGAAGCGCTATCCTTTTTTAGCGGAACGCATCAAAACCGTAAACCCTTTCATTGCTCCGCCGGATGCAGCTGTACCGCCCATCGACCTTGCCCCGGCGGCTACTTTCAGAATGGCGACCATCGGGGTCTGGGAGCAACGGTACAACGTTGAAGAGGCCGTCCGTGCGGCCGTGAAGTTTCAACGCGAGCTGGCCGTACCGGTTTCTCTCACGGTGTTACAATCCACTATTCGCGAGCAACCGGACTACCGCAAGCGCATTGAAGCGGAAATTGAAGCCGCCCGGGCAACGATTACGGTGGAAGTGCTGGAAGACCGTAATGATATCCTGAGCATTCTGGCCCGCCACGACGTTTTCATCCGGCCATCTTTGCTGGATAGTTATGGCCTGTGCGTAGCGGAGAGCCTCCTGGTAGGTACCCCGGCCATCGCGACTAATGTTTGCCGCCGTTGTAGTACGGCTTTATTGTATCCGCAGGGAGATATGGAGGTCCTGCATCAGCACCTGCAGCGGGTGTGGGACCAACGGGAGGAACCCCGGCAACGACTGCTTGCAGCCACGGAAGACAGTTTTTACGGTTACTTACAGGTCTACAACAGTTTTGGTCTAAGCACTGATAACCAGCTGCAGGAGGTCTGATGTTCAGTCGTTTAGATAATTAAAAATAAATAAAAAAAAAGCGAACAAAGCGAATCCGGTTGGGCGTACTACCTCGTAGTTAGGAAAGCTGCCGTGGTTTTCACGGTGATGATGAATCCCTTAACTATAATCTACGCCCACATGCAAAACCTTTACCTCCGGAGACTTATCATGACTGCCGTATTCGGCCTCTTGTCTCTCCCCCTCCTCTTTGCTGCCACCATTGTGGTTACTTCCACAGCCGATTCCGGCGAAGGCTCCCTGCGGGAAGCCGTGCAGAACGCAGCCCCTGGCGATGAAATCCGTTTCAGCTCTAAGATCCTGCGCCAGTCCATCGTTCTTAATTCCGAAATTGTTATCGATAAAATGCTCCGCATCCGTGGCAACGGTATGGGGAATACCGTTATTGATGGCGGCGGTGTCACCCGTATTTTTCGGGTAGACAGCGAGCAGGAAGTCTACATCGGTATCCTGACCCTGACCAATGGCGCCGCTGCTGATCGCGGCGGGGCGATCCAAAACCTGACCGGTACACTCCGCCTTGACGGAATGGAAATCCTCAACTCCACGGCTGCCGGTGATGCCGCCGATATGGGCGGCGGTGCCGTGCATAATGCGGGTTCCCTGCAGGTGACGCGCGTCACCTTTATGAATAACTCGGCCTCCGGTGCTTCCGGCAGTGGCGGGGCTATCCTGAATACGGCGGGTGGATTTTCGATTACCCGGGGCAATTTCGTCGGCAACTCTGCGAGTCGTGCCGGCGGTGCCATCGAAGACGTATCGGGCAGCGGACTCTCCCGCCTGAACCTGACGACCATGACCGGTAACAGTACCGGCAGCGCCCCGGGCAACGGTGGCGGTCTCCACATTACCGGCGGCTCCAGCCTCCTGGTCAGTGGCGGTACCTACACCGATAACACCGCCGCCCGGGAGGGTGGTGCCCTCTGGAACGGCAGTGGGACCATGACGATTCGTGGTGCTACCATCAGTAACAACGTCGCTTCCGGTGATGCTGCCGATGATGGCGGTGGCGGGGTCTTCAACAACGGTGGTACCCTGCGTATCAATGCCGGGACGGTCATCAGCAATAACCGGGCCGACGGGATGGCCGGTTCCGGTGGTGGTGTATTCAACGCTACTGGCGGTACCCTGCAAATTGTCGGTGCGGAGATCAGTGGTAATACCGCTAACCGCGCTGGTGGTGGCATCGAAGATGCTTCCGGTAGTGCCTCGCTCTTCACGATTGCGAATAGTATGATCGATGACAACGTCGTCATGGACGCCCCGGGTAACGGAGGTGGTATCCACATTGGTTCGGATGGCAGCCTCTTCATTTCCGGTGGTTCCGTCAGCGGCAACCAGGCCGGTGCCGAAGGCGGCGGTATCTGGAACAACTCCGGTACCCTCGTTGTATCCGAAACCACCATCAGCGGGAATACCGCTGCCGGTGATGCGGCCAACCAGGGGGGCGGTGGCCTCTACCAGAATGAAGGCAGTGGCTCCATCGTCATTAAAGGTGCCGTTATTTCGGACAACGTTGCTACCGGAGCTTCCGGCAGCGGCGGTGGTATTCTCATCGACGCCGGCGGTACCCTGACCATCAATGACGCCCTCGTTTCCGGTAATACGGCCAACCGTGCCGGCGGTGGTATCGAAGATGCTTCCGGTGGGGAGACGATGATGACCATCACCAACTCGAAAATCGACAGCAACATCGTTAATAACGCTCCCGGTAACGGAGGTGGTATTCACGTAGGCGGAGCGGGTAACGTCAGCTTCCGCGGCGGCACCGTAAACGGTAACCAGGCCGGCGCCGAAGGCGGCGGCATCTGGATCGCTACCGGTACCCTGACCGTGGGGCAGAATACCGTAATTGACGGCAACACGGCTGCCGGCGACGACCCCGACCAGGGTGGCGGCGGCCTCTACAATAATGGCGGTGGTACCATCAACGTCCTCAATGGGGTTGTTATCTCCAACAACCGCGCCACCGGAGCTTCCGGCAGCGGAGGTGGTATCCTGAACAATACCGGAGCGACCCTGAAGGTAGACGGTGCAATCATCAGCGGCAACACGGCCAACCGTGCCGGTGGCGGTATCGAAGACGTCTCCGGAGACGAATCCAGCGTAACGATCCTGAAAACCGATATCCTGAACAATACCGTCGGCACCGCGCCCGGTAACGGCGGTGGCATCCACATCAGCGGCAACGGTGACATGCTGATCGTCAACGGCAGGGTTAATGGAAATACCGCCGGCCGTGAAGGTGGCGGACTCTGGAATAACGCCGGGACGATGAAAGTGATTGGTACGGAAATCGACGGCAATACGGCCCTTGGTGACGGTGCAGACGACGGCGGTGCCGGTGTCTTCAATAACGGCGGTACCATGAACCTGCTCGGAGTGAAGATCACGAACAATGTCGCCAGCGGAACTTCCGCCTCCGGTGGAGGCCTGCTCACTACGGGCGGTACCGTCACGGTGATCGGTTCAACCTTCTCCGGTAATACGGCCAATCGTGCCGGTGGCGCCGTTGAACAAATCGACGGTCTCTACTCTTCCACGAATAACGTATACACCAACAATACCGTTGGTGCTGCCCCCGGTAACGGTGGTGCCTTCCACGTAACCGGCCGCAGCAGTACGGTAATTTTCCAGGGCGGTGAAGTGTCCGGAAATACCGCAGGCAACGAAGGCGGTGGCCTTTGGAATCAGGCCGGCACCGCTATGACCGTGCGCAACGTAGCCATTATGAATAACGTAGTGGTAGGTGTCTTGCCCGGCGACGCCGGCGGCGGCATCTTCAACAATGGCGGTATGCTCGACATTACGGGCTCTACCATTGCCGGTAACACCGTAACGGCCGTCGCTACCCTCGGTGGTGGTATCTTCAATAAGCTCGGTGGCGACCTTACCCTGACGAATTCTACCGTCTCCGGTAACAGCACCGGCGGTGCCGGTGGCGGTATCGCCAGCGAAGGCACCATCTCCGTAACGAACGCCACCATCGCCTTCAACGACGCCCTGACCGGCGGCGGATTCATTCAGCTGGACGGTACCCTCGAAATCTCCGGTTCCATCATCGCCGAAAATGAAGCGACCGGTGGTGTCTGGACCGACTTCAGCGCCGACATCAACGCCGTAATTTCCGGTGGCTACAACCTGATTGGCACGGACGATCAGGGCAACTTCCCGGAACTGGGAACGGACATCGAAGAAGGTGACGCCAACCTCGCACCGCTGGCGGACAACGGCGGACCAACCATGACCCACGCCCTGCAGTGCCCGAGTGACGCCGTTGATGCCGGTGATCCAGGCAGTACGGACGCGGATCAGCGCGGCCTGGCTGTCTTCGGCGGTGCCCGGGACATCGGTGCCTTCGAACTGCAAACGAGCTGTGATCCTTTCAGCCCGGGTGGAGAGGTGATTTCCACGACGGCCCGGACTTTTGACGTACAGATTTTCCCCAACCCTACGAGTGAGGGTGCCGTAAACGTCAACCTCACGGAGGAAATGGAAGGCGAAGTCGTCCTGCGTCTCGTAGACGCCAGCGGCCGCCTGCGCAGTGAAACTACGCGCCAGACGGGCAGCACGATTCGCTTCCCCCTGCTGAACCTGCCAAATGGTACCTACACCCTGCAGGTAATCAGTGGCGAGACCGTAACGAGCCGTCGCCTCGTCATTGCTAACTAATTTCCTGTCAGATCATACGATCGACGAATTAATGCTGGCAGTTTTGACTTCTGTCTCCAGGTTGCCAGCCTGAAAAATCATCGCCTCTTTCCCAAACCGGGAGAGAGGCGATGGTTTTTTATAGCTTAGCGCCACCAAAACATATGATGATCGATCGCTTCTTACGTTTGCTGCACACCGTTCGCTACCTGCGCCTCCGCCAGGTGGCCTACCAGGTGAAATACCGCCTGACGGGGCAGCTGACGAAAACGGGGGCGCGGACGCCGGTGCCGGGTCCAGTTGGAGCGCAGGAAGAGCTGGCGGAGCAATCTCCCGTTACTTTTCAGTTCCTGCAGCGCGCAGTTACTTTTTCCTCTCCCCGGACCATTGACTGGAACTACGCCGCCTACGGTAAACTCTGGACGTATAACCTGAATTATTTCGAGTTCCTGCAAACGGTACCGCCGGCCCGGGGCCTCGCGCTGATTCAGTCCTGGATAACCGCTGAGCCGACCCACCGGGACGGTTGGGAGCCTTACCCGACCAGCCTGCGGCTGGTCAGCTGGCTTCATTTTTTTCAGACTACGGACGCAATGATAACCCAAAAGGTACGGGGCTCTATCCAGCGGCAGTACGTAGCGCTGTGGTCTAAATTAGAGTACCACCTCGGAGGCAATCACCTTCTGGAAAATGCCATTGCCCTGTGCCTGACGGCACACTTTTTAGCTGACCAGCAAGGGGCAAAACGGGCGCAGCAATTACTTCGTGCGGAACTGGATGAGCAGTATTTGGAGGACGGGGGGCACTATGAGTTGAGCCCCATGTACCACGCCATTCTGCTGGATCGCCTGCTGACCCTCTGGCACGGCCTTACTACTTCCCCCGCACCGGCGGCCGCGCCTGATTTTTCAGATTTGCTGCCGGTACTTCGCCGGCAACTTACCAGACAGCTGGGCTGGCTGGCTGCCTTTGCCACTCCGGATGGCCGGTACGCTCACTTCAATGACAGTACGTACGGCATTGCGCCGCCGGTCCCGGAATTGCTGGCCAGAGGCCGGCAGCTGGGAATTACCGTCGCTCCGCAAGCCCTCACCACCAGCGGCTACCGCCGCTGGGAACACCCCCGCTACGACCTGTGGCTGGACGTGGCCGCCATCGGGCCTGCCTACATCCCCGGACACGCCCATGCGGATAACCTGACGTTCGTCCTGCACGCCCACGGCGTGCCGCTCATCGTCGATCCTGCCATCAGTACCTACGAGAAAAACGCCCGCCGCGCCTGGGAAAGGAGTACGGCAGCTCATAATACCGTAACGGTGGGGGGGCAAAACTCTTCCGACGTCTGGGGGGGCTTCCGGGTCGGAAAAAGGGCCGTTACCCGAGTGCTGGCGGAAGAAACGGACCTGCTGCGGGCTGCCTTTTCCGGGCCGTACTACCACCACGAACGAACCTTTTTTCGGGAAAACGATTGTCTCCTCATCCAGGATCGGGTAAAAGCCCGTACGTCTGCCGTCGCCCGCTTCCATTTTGATTACCGGCAGGAAGTTCGTTTGGAGGGCACATCGGTTGTCGTTGGCCCCGTTACCCTCAGTTGGTCTGCCGCTGCGGCAGCAGTGCAGGAGTACGAACAGGCCGTTGGCTGGAATGACTGCCGCCCCGCCCGCTGCCTGGAATTAACCTTTATTGAAACCCTGGAAGTGCGCTGCCGTTTCTCGGCCACGGCCTAAAGAATTGCATGACAATATGAATAAATTACTCGTTACCGGATCTTCCGGACTCATTGGCTCCGAAGTTGTCCGCCATTTTAACGCCCGGGGCTGGCAGGTCTACGGCGTGGATAACAACATGCGGGCCGACTTCTTCGGCCCACGCGGGGATACACGCTGGAACCAGGGACAACTGGAAGCGGAGTGTGAAAATTTCTCCCACGTAGAGCTGGATATCCGCGATCGCGCCGGGGTGCTGGACCTCTTCGAAACCTTGCGCCCGACCCACATCGCGCATACGGCGGCCCAGCCTTCCCACGACCTGGCCGCAGCGCGGCCATTTGCCGACTTTGACGTCAACGCCGTAGGTACCCTCAACCTCCTGGAAGCTGCCCGCCGCTTTTGCCCCACCTCTCCGTTTGCGCACATGAGTACCAATAAGGTCTACGGCGATGCCCCCAACCGGCTGGACCTGACCGAAACGGCTACCCGCTGGGAGTACGCCGACCCAGCCTACTTTGGCGGTATCAAGGAAACGTTTACCATTGATCAGTCCAAACACTCCCTTTTCGGAGCTTCCAAGGTAGCGGCAGACGTGATGGTCCAGGAATACGGCCGGTATTTTGATATGCCGACCTGTGCCCTGCGCGGTGGGTGTCTGACGGGGCCCAACCACTCGGGAGTGGAACTGCACGGCTTTCTGAGTTACCTGATCCGGGTAAACGTTACGGGCGGAGAATACACCGTATTCGGCTACAAGGGAAAACAGGTACGGGACAACATTCACTCTTACGACGTGGCACGCTTCATCGAGGAGTTCTTCGCCAATCCCCGCTGCGGA
>JAUIIF010000773.1 GCA_030431945.1 Bacteroidia bacterium
AGCTCGTCATTCCCTCCCTAAATCAGCCTGATTTAGGTATAGCTGCCAAGATTACTTACCTTCCGCCCCCAAAGTTAACGGAGTGCTGGCTGCTGCTTCTCCGTTGACCGCCTGTCCATCTACCCTAGTTTCCATGCGCATCACCATTTTCTCCCGCGGGCCCTATCTCTACAGCACGATGCGGCTGGTGGAAGCGGGTAAAACCCGGGGACATTTCACCGAAGTAATCGATCACGGGCTCTGTAGTCCTTCCCTGCACGGTGAGCAAACAGCCTTACTGTACGGTGGGGAGCCTTTAGACTTGCCCCACGTGGCCATTCCGCGCATTGGTGCCAACATCACCAACCGGGGGGCTGCCATTATCCGTCAACTCGACGTGCTGAACATTCCGCACACGATGAACGCTCAGGGTTTGCTGCTGGCCAGGGATAAGATGTCCTGCCTGCAGGTGCTGGCCGGAAACGGTGTCCCCGTTCCGCGTACGGTTTTGTGTTTTACCCTGATGGAGGTCCGCCAGGCAGGCTCGGGCATGAACACCTGGCCGGTGGTCATCAAGCTTTTGGAGAGCACCCACGGCGTGGGCGTGGCACTCGCCCGTACGCCTTACCAGCTGGAGCGCATTGCCGAAGGCTTTTTACGGATTCAGGACCGTGTCATCCTTCAGGAATTCGTGGAAGAAAGCGATGGCCGCGACATCCGCGCTTTAGTTGTCGGTGGCAAGGTAGTTGCCGCCATGGAACGTAAGGCCGGCGAGGGCGAGTTCCGGGCTAATATGCACCGCGGAGCGACCGCACGGGCCGTAACCTTGTCGCCGGAAGATGAAGCCCTGGCGATAAAAGCCGCTAAAGTCGTCGGCGTCGAGATTGCCGGCGTTGATTTATTACCCAGTGATCGTGGCCCGCTGCTGATGGAGGTCAATGCCAGTCCGGGGCTGGAGGGAATCGAGCGAGCCACTGAAGTTGACATTGCCGGAGCGATCATTGAATTTGCCGTCAGTAAAGTCCAGAAATCATCAATATGAATGACATCCAGCCAGTAGCCATTGCAGATGGTGAGTTTTACCCGGGGCAGAGTGGCCCCGTTGAAGTTGCCGCCGGGCAATTGCCGAGTGGCAACCTGGTCTCCATTACGGCGCATGTATTCCGGGCCTACCAGCCCGGGCCCGTCGTACTATTTCTGGCCGGGGTGCACGGGGATGAAATCAACGGCGTGGAAATTGTCCGGCGGTGCCTGAGTGGTAAATTATTCAACAAACTGGAAACCGGTACGGTCATTGCCATTCCGTTGCTGAACGTTTACGGATTTAATAATTTCAGCCGGGACGTTCCTGACGGTAAGGATGTTAACCGGAGTTTCCCGGGAACCAATACCGGTTCCCTCGCCAGCCGGATTGCTAACGGACTCAGTAAAAACATCTTGCCGCACGTAGACCTGGCGGTTGACTTTCACACCGGCGGGCGCGGCACTTACAATTATCCCCAGGTCCGGTACAACCTGGAGGATGTGCGGGCCGCGGAAGCGGCCCGGGCCTTCGCTCCCCCGCTGATTTTCGGCAACCGGGCACCGGCCAAATCCTTACGTCGCTCGGCCCTGAAAAACCATGACCTCCCCGTACTTACTTTTGAAGGCGGGGAAAACCTGCGGTACGATGCCCACAGTATTGACATCGGCGTTTCCGGAATCAAACGATTACTGTTTCAGCAAAAAATGCTGACCAAAAAACCCGAGCAACCGGAAAAGCCCCCCAGGGAGGTACACAACAGTTCCTGGATCAGGGCGGGCAGAGCCGGTCTTTTTCAGTGGTCTAAAAAATCAGGCTTTCAGGTCAGAAAGGGAGAACCCATCGGCACCATTTATGACCCACAGGGCAAGCAACCGATCAAACGGATCAAATCTCCCCGCGACGGTTTCATCATCGGGCACACCAATTCGGCGGTAGTAAGCCAGGGAGATGCCCTCTTCCACATTGGTTGGTAAAGCCGGGTTACTCAGATAATAACGTTGTTTGGCGTTATTTCCTCCACGGGTTTTGCGTCCGCTTTCCCGGTTTCAGTATTTGTATCTCTTCGGTAAAAACCGTAGTGTTTTTCCTTGTCCAGC
>JAUIIF010000774.1 GCA_030431945.1 Bacteroidia bacterium
CCGGGATGAAGCCCTCAAGCACATGGGGCCGGATTACTTCGACGGCTACGATGACATCGGCAACGTACTGTTCGTCAACGCAAGTGAAGAGGTAAAGATCAGGTAACCGGGGACGGCCCCAACAACCGGACGCTGTACCTTTGGCGCACCCTCTGCATCAAGAGCAAGGTATCCTTAAGCTATTCCCATGCCTACCCACGCTATTTCTTATCATTCCTTTTCAACGCCTGCCGGTCTTTCTCCGGAAGACCAGGCGCTGCTCGAGGCAGCCCGTCAGGCCCTTGTCCATAGTTACTCCCCTTATTCCAATTTTAAAGTAGCCGCTGCGGCACGGCTTGCCGACGGCACAGTCGTTACCGGTTGGAACACGGAGAATGCCGCCTACCCCATGTGCATCTGTGCGGAGCCCGCTACCCTGGCGGCTGCGGCCAGCAGCCGACCGGGAATGCCGGTTATTGCCATGGCCATTACCGTCAAGTCCCCCACTCAGGTGCTTGAGGAGCCGGCCAGCCCCTGCGGCTCCTGCCGTCAGCAGTTGCACGAACACGAAACGCGCTTCGGCCAGCCCCTGCGGCTCATCCTGCGGGGAGAAACTGGCCCGGTGTATGTCTTCGACAAGGCAGGAGATTTATTGCCTTTCGGTTTTTCCGGAGGCATGCTCTGAGCTTTTTTGTTGAAGCAGGTGAACGTCTGGAAGATTGGGGAAGAAAGCTATACCTAAGCCGGAGTGGTTTGACTTAGGTATACAACTTAGTAAGCGTGCATCGCCCCCCTGCGGGCGCCTGCTTACCCAAAACACCCGCCACCTTATCTCTGGCCTCCTTCCTCCGTTAATTGCGAAAGCCACCCAGGAATCCTGAGTGGCTTTCGCGCCGGGGGTATTGTCCCTGCCGGCTTACCTGGCGATTATTCCTTACGCGAAGTGCGCAATAATCTGGTCGGCCAATTCCGTACCGATGTTGTACTGGGCCTCGCCGGTAGCTGCACCGATGTGTGGGGTAACACTGATTTGTGGATGCTCCAGCAATTCCCGGCGGGGGGTGGGTTCCCCGACAAAAACGTCCAGGGCTGCACCGCCCACTTTGCCGGAAGCCAGGGCCGCCAGTAAAGCATCCTCATTGATGACGCCACCCCGGCTGCTGTTGGCCAGGATAACCCCGTCCTTCATTTTAGCCAGTTCTGCTTCGCCGATCAGGTTGCCGCCGGGCACGTGAATGGTAATGTAGTCCGCCTCCGCCAGCATGGTGTCCATGCTCACCGTAGGTACGGAAATCGTCACCTGCTGCCCGCCCATGAATTCAAGGGTGATGTCCTCGCTGTCTTTGATCAGGTCAACCGGAAGTACCTGCATCCCGAGGCCCAGACCAATCTTTGCCGCCTCAACGCCAATCCGCCCGAAGCCCAGGATACCGAGGGTCTTACCCTTTAGTTCCTGACCGCCGGCGTAGGCTTTTTTCAGGGCCTTAAAATCACTGTCCGCGGCCCTCATTTCGAAGTTGGAGCGGTGCACCCCCCGGCTAAGACCGGCAAAGTGGGCAAAGACCAACTCCGCCACGCTGTGGCTGGAGGCCGCCGGCGTATTGTAGGTTGGAATTCCTTTTGACTTTGCGTACTCGTGGTCAATGTTATCGATACCAACACCGCCCCGGCAAATAACCTTCAGGTTAGGGCTGGCATCAATCAATTCCTTGCGAACCTTGGTGGCAGAACGTACGATGATTACGTCAAAGTTGTTCAACTCGGTCATCAGGTCTTCCTGAGCAATCTTATCGGTTACGACCTCAAAGCCGGCCGCTTCCAGTTGTGCCTGGCCATTCGGAGCAATACCGTCGTTTGCGAGAATACGAATCATTGTTATAATTTGATTTATCGGGGATTTCTAAAGCGCAAAGAAACGGAAAAAGCCGCTGCATCCCAGCAAGATCGGTACGTTGTTTCTGCTCTTTTTCCAATACGTGGCTGCACCACGCCATTGGCTGGCGGAGCCAAGGGTGGCGTTACCAGCCGGCAGCGAAGAAAGAATAGGCGACTTCTTTCGTTCGTTCGTCCATCAGCAGGAAACATTCATCCAACGTTAGCCGCCAAATGCCCCGGGCAG
>JAUIIF010000083.1 GCA_030431945.1 Bacteroidia bacterium
GGCGTTCCCGAAATGCAGGATGGGCGTTTGTACCGTCCACATTTGCGCGTTGAGGGCAAAGGGGAGGCCGTTGTCCCGGCAGCCGTACCCCAATCCTTCCATGGCCAGTAAGGCCCGCAGGAAATCCACCTCCGGCAGTGGTCCTCCCAGTGCTGCGGGGAGTGGCAACGACTGGATACCGAAATCGGCACAGCGTTGCCACAGATCGCGGGGAAACCGTTGTGCAGCGTCGTTTTCTGTACTTTGCCCGTTTAATTCACGGGCGGCAAAAGCGGCGACCTGCGCTTTGTAATCCAGGTATTCCTGAGGCCAGGAGAAGTCCATGTGAGCGTATTGAGTTCCAACCGTTGCGCAGCAGAACCAGGTGAATGGCTGCCGAAACCTACTACTTTTTTAGAAGGAATACCGCAAAGAGGCCCGCACCAGGAAGGGAGCGCCGGGGGTAAAATGAATTTCCTCTACGCTCGTCAGCTCGTCACGCAGGCGGGACTCGGTAGCGAACTGGGTTTCTTTCCAGTCCACATCGAACAGGTTTTCGACGTCGAAACCCAGGTTAACGGGGCCGAAATCATAGTTAGCGTTCAGGTCAACGATGGTGTAACCTTCCGCTACGATGCTGTTGTCTTCATTGGCGGGCCGGTCAGCCAGGTAACGGAAACGCAGGCCACCTTTGAAGTCTCCCTTAATGGCGGTCAGGCCGCCCGTGGCAGTATAAACGGGGGCGAGCGGAATCCGGTCTTCTCCCTCGGGCGAGTCGAGGCTGCGGCCGAGGGCGTAATTTCCGTCCACATTAGCGAAAAGCCAATCCTTTACCTGGTAGCGCAACCCGACATCTACGCCGTACCGGCGGGTGCGCCCGCTGGGTTCAACGATGCCTGCGTCACCGACGTAAACGAATTCCTGCTCCAGTTCCAGGTACCAGAGTGCGACGTTGGCCACCATGCGTTTGGCGGGTTTAAAGACGGAACCCAGGTCGGCTCCGAAGGCCGGGGGTAAAATCAGGCGATCGTCCTGCTCCAGCACTACCCGGGTATCGTTCGAGTGAAACCCGATGCCCGTTTTAGCGAATAACTGGACGCTGTTGTTGGCGTTGTAGACCACGCTCAGTTTCGGGGCCAGCAGTCCTTTGTCCTGCCCCTGGTTATCGTAGAGGGTGGCCAGTTTATCCACATAATTGTAGGTAAAGTAGTCGTACCGGAGGGCCGGGCGGATGGTGAAGTCGCCGGCATCTATTTCGGCGTCGGCAAAGAGAAAGAAGTTTTTCTCGTCCACGTCGCCCAACTGCAGGAACTCCAGGGTCTCGCGCCGGTTTTTGGTGCGGGCGAGTTGATTATCCTCCACCCGATCAGCACGCAAGCCGGTGCCTACGCGAAACAGGATACTGGAGCTGCCGACGTAGGCCAGCTTGTTCCAGCTACTCTGGAAGCCGAACAACTGGCGGTCTTCAAACTGGCGAATCTGGTCGCCGTTCACCGGGTCTTCCAGGAAGAAAGTGAAGTTGGAAAACAGCTCAAAATCGTACAGGGAGTAATAGAAGTTTGATTTCAGGAAGCTGTTGTCGGGCAAAATCTTACTTAGCTCAAGGGAGAGGTTGGTCCGGCTGGTATTGCCACCTTCCGTATCATCGATGGCCCCGAAGCGGGTGATGCTGCCGTCTTCGACGGCGCGTACCGGTATCTGGCCCGAAGCATCCCATTCACTGCTGAAGTGGGAAGCCAGGACGGAAAACCGCAGACCGTTCCCCATTTGGGCCGAGTACTTGCCCATAAAGTTACTGCGGTAGAAATTCTGGGAAGACTCGAAGGGGCCATCCGTCGAAATGTATTCTGCGGCGATGTAAGCCTGGCGGTTGGTGCTGTCGATCAGGTTAAACATGCCCAGGGCGCGGTAGCTGTTGAAGCTGCCGACCTGCAGGCCTACCTGTGATTTATCCAGCCGGTCTTTTGTCCGAAAATCGACGTAGCCCGCCGTATTGAAATTTCCCTGGTCTGCGTAGTACGGTCCTTTACCGAAATCGATTTTATCAATGGTTTCGGGGATGACAAAATGCAGGTCCGCATACCCCTGTCCGTGGGCGTGGGATACCATGTTGACGGGCATTCCGTCCACCGAGATAGCGATGTCGGTACCGTGGTCAATATCAAAACCCCGCAGGAAAATCTGTTCTGCCTTACCGCCACCGGCGTGTTGGCCGATGAAGAGCCCGGGGACTTTGCGGAGCACTTCCTGGGAAGAGCGCACCGGATCAATTTCCACGTCGATGGCGGAAACGATGTTGATTTCCCGCGTGTTGTTCCGTACGGTCACCTGGCCAAGGTTGTAGGAGGAGGCTTCCAGTACGACCCGCAGCGGCTGCGCCATGTCTTCAATGATGACTTTGCTCGGCTCATACCCCAGGTAGCTGATCAACAAGGTGTCTCCCTGACTAACCCCCCGGAGCGTAAAGTTTCCGTTTTCGTCGGCGTGGGAGTGAATGTCAGCGTTTTTCGCCAGTACGTAGGCCCCAATTAGAGGCTGCGCCTGCTCGCCAAGCACCCGACCTTGCAGCTCCTGTTGTCCGAAGAGTGAAGTCGTGAACAATAATAGCCCCGCAACAAGTGCGAGGTTAAGGGAGGGGCATAAAAAGAAGGTCCTGAATAAGGTAGTGGTTGATTGCATTAGTGGAGTTGCTTAGTTTAATGGAAGTGCGATAAAACAGGAATAGCCTTTTCACCAATTAGTTTGTCGCATTCGTGGCAAAGGTGTACGATAATACGCAGTTTTGTCTGTGGACGGATTCAGGCACGCGTCCATTTCCACCACAAACTTAACCCTTCCCCGGGTACAATCCGGACATTTGAGAGAGGCTGAATTGGTTGGGGGGCTTACATTTTTTGAATAGTTTTGGTTTCGGAGCAATCCAAAGGATGATTACAATGCGTAAGTTTACCGGTGATTACCGCAGGCATTAGTAAAGCGTATGAAGGATCTATACAGGGTACGTTCCCTCTTATCTGTCACTGAGCAGCGAAAATTTGGCTGGCTGGCACTGGTCCTCCTTTGCATGGGCATCCTGGAGGTAGTGGGTGTAGTATCGATTTTGCCGTTCATTCAGTTGGTGGCAGATCCCGGCATTGTAGACCGGAGCGATTTCCTGCACCAGGTGTACGTAGCCTTCAATTTCAGCAGTGCTAAGGAAATGCTGCTGTGGGCCGGTGGCGCCGTAATTGTCCTGCTCTGCCTGACGAATGGGTTTTCGGTATTCAAAACCTGGCTGCAGTACCGAATCTCCTGGTCCGTTGCGCACAACGTGAGTATGCGCCTCTTGGCTTCTTACCTCGGCCGGCCGTATGAATACTTTATTAACCGCAACACGACGGAGTTCACCACCTACGTCATCGGGGAAACTACCAGCCTCGTTAATGGCGTAATCCTTCCCGTCCTCGAAATTTTTTCCCGGGGGATTGTCTGTCTGATCATTTTTGTGCTCCTGCTCTGGATCGACGTGCAGGTGGCCCTGGTTATGTTTGGCGCCCTCGGCCTGGCATACCTGATTATTTTCCTGACGCAGCGGCGATACCTCCGCCGCATCGGAGAAGAACGGCTGGCGCTGGCCGTACGGCGGTACCAGAACCTGATTCAGATGTTTAATGGGATCAAAACCGTCCAGGTATTTGACCGGGATGATTTTTTCACCAACCGCTACGAACAGGCCTCCCGGGAGTTCTGTGACATGCAGCCCCGTTACCATACCACGGTAGCCGCACCCCGGTACATCCTGGAAGTGCTGGCCTTCAGTGCTATTGTGGGCGTAACCATTTACCTCTACCTCACGGTGGGGAACATTGCCGGAATCGTACCGAAACTGAGTCTGTACGCCGTAGCGGGATACCGGTTGTTGCCGGCCTTACAGGCCGCTTTTGCTGCCGTTGGCAAATTCGTACACACCTACCCGGTAGTGGACAAACTGCACGCTGCCTTCTACGCTGGCCGGCAACTTTCGCAGGCGCCGGAAGACCAGCCCCGGTCCATGAAAGACTACGTTCAGAAACAGGAGACGGACCAGCCACGACTCCACGGCACCATCAGCCTGCAGGACGTCAGCTTCACCTACGAAAACAACGACAAACCCACCCTTCATCACCTGAACCTATCCATTGCTCCGGGCGAGACGGTGGCTTTTGTCGGCGCCACCGGATCTGGGAAAACCACCATTGTTGACCTGATCGTCGGGTTACTCTCCGCAACGGAGGGGGAGGTAAAAATCGGCAACAAAGTTTTGGTTCCCGAAGAGCTCCAGGCCTGGCGGCAGAATATTGCCTACGTTCCCCAGGATGTTTTTCTGTTCGATGATACGGTGGCCCGCAACATTACCCTGCGTGAAACACTCCCCCCAGCGGCGCAACAACGTTTGCAGGAAGCCGCCCGGATGGCCGATATCGACGCGTTCATTTCCGGAGAACTGCCCAGGGGTTATGACACCCTGATCGGCGAAAGAGGGGTCCGCCTCAGCGGAGGGCAGCGACAGCGCCTGGGCCTCGCCAGGGCCTTTTTCCACCAGCCGGCGGTACTCGTGCTCGACGAAGCGACCAGTGCCCTGGACAACGTGACGGAACGCGGCATCATTAAAGCCCTGGAGTTATTGCCCGGAGAAATCACTACTATTGTCATCGCTCACCGGCTCTCCACCGTCCGTAAAGCAGATCGGATTTTCCTGGTGGAAAACGGCCGGATCACGGTACAGGGTACCTACAACGACCTTGTCAGTAACAGCAAAGCTTTTCAGGAAATGGCCAACACTAACTAAGCCCGGTTCCTTTCCTCCCCGCAAAAATTAATCATGGATTCACTCAAGCACTCTTTTTATTTTCTCGCGTTAATCCTGGCTTTTCTGCTGCCCACCACTTCGTTGCAGGCACACGCACCAGACCAGAGTTACCTCTACCTCAACATTTACAAAGACCACATTAACGGGCGCTATGAGTTATCGATGCCCGACATCAATCGTGCCGTAGGGGCCAGCCTTACCCGGCCGATGTCTGCGGCTTCCATCGAGCCTTATCTGGAGCAACTCCGGGCTTATATCCTCAGTCGCTCCAGTTTTACCGCCGATCAACAGTACCAGATCGAGTTTACTGACTTTGAAGTGGTGAACCTGAAGGAGGAGGAAGATTTCGTCCGCCTGAATTTCACCCTCGCAGGCCTGACGGACATCCCCGATGAGCTGACGATCAAGTACAACTTGCTCTTTGACGTCTCCCCGAACCATACTGGTGGGTTGATCCAGGAGCACAACTGGAAGGCCGGCATCCTGAATAACTACGCTAAACTTTCCGCCATCTTCTCCAAAAACGAAACAGTACAGGCCCTGGACCTTACTGATGGGTCCGTCTGGCAGGGTTTCACCGCCCTCGTTAAACTCGGCATGTGGCACATCTGGATCGGCTTAGACCATATTCTCTTCCTCGTTGCGTTGATTTTGCCCTCCGTAGTACGGCGGCGGCCCAAGGAACTTGCGGAAGCCACGGGCAAAAAGTGGGAGTGGGTGCCGGTCTCGGACTTCAAATCAGCTTTCTTCTACATTCTCAAGATCGTCACTTCCTTCACCGTCGCCCACTCCATTACCCTGGCGCTGGCTTCTCTCGGGGTGATCGAGTTGAATTCGAGGCTGGTCGAAAGCATTATTGCTTTTTCCATTGCCGTTGCCGCCTTCCACAACATTATCCCCATCTTCAAGGCAAAAGAGTGGGTGATCACTTTTGTCTTCGGCCTTTTTCACGGCTTCGGCTTCGCCAGTGTACTGGGGGAAAAAGGACTTAGCGGAGACTATATGGCCTATTCCCTCCTGGGGTTCAACGTCGGCGTAGAAATCGGGCAGGTACTCATCGTTTGTGCCATTTTCCCGCTGCTCTACCTGATCCGCAAAACCAGGTTTTACCCCCATTTGATTTTCTGGGGCTCCATTTTCCTGATCCTGATGGCGCTCCACTGGGTTATCGAACGGGCTTTTGACTTCAACTTCAAATTCTTTAATATTTTCAAGGACATCTTCGGACTCTGATATGCCGGAACAACCCCAACAGCCATTGTCCCAGGCGGACCTGCTCCGCCAGTGGAAGCTAAAACGTAAGCCAACGGCTGCGGGGATATCCGCACGTCCGGAAGGGACTTCCCTGCGTCCGACCAGCGGCCAGCAGCGGCTCTGGCTCCTCCAGGAGCTCTATCCTGCTAACGCTTTCTACCAATACGGTCACTGCTATAAGTTCAGCGGACCATTGAAAGCGGACCTACTGGAGGAAAGCTTCCGGCAGCTCATCAACCGGCACGAAATTCTCCGCACGAATTACTACCGGGCGGAGGAAGAAGTCCGGCTGCAGGTCCGTCCGCACGCCACCTTTCACCTGGAACAAACTGACCTCAGTCTGTTACCCCCTGCGGCGCGCGACGACCGGGCCCGACAAACGGCGGATACCGCCGTACGGCAACCTTTTAACCTGGCTGAAGACCTGCTGCTGCGGGCCACCCTGATCCGGCTGGCTCCGGAAGAACACTGGCTCATCCTGTCACTGCACCATATTATTGGGGACCGGGCTTCCCTCCTCGTCCTAAACCCGGAACTCTACCAACTGTACACCGCGCTGGCCCTACAGGTACCGGTAGCGCTGCCTTCCTTACCGGTGCAATTCCCGGATTACGCCCACTGGAAAAACGAACGCCCCCTGCCCGCAAGCAGCCTGCAATACTGGACGGACCAGCTGGCGGACGATCCTCCCCTCTCCGCCCTGCCCTTTGACCAACCCCGCCGGGCGGAGGCCAGTTACGCCGGGGCCACCATTCAGCACGAGCTTACCGCGGAGGTCTCCGCAGGCGTAAAAAACCTGGCCCGCGACTTGGGAACAACGGCCAACGTTGTACTCCTGGCCGCTTACCAATCCCTGCACCTGCGCTACGGCGCCCCCCAGGACCTCACGATCGGCACTCCGGTCAGCATCCGCGATCGAAAAGAACTGGAGCACATGATCGGTTTCCTGAACGAAACCGTCGTCCTGCGCAGCCGGTTTACCGACCCCGGCGAAACCTTCAGGGACTTCGTCCTGCGGGTTAAAGCTCAGGTCGAAGAAGCGCTGGAGCACAAGGATATTTCTTTTGACCACCTGGTCAATCACCTCCAGCCGCGCCGCGTTCCGGGAGCGAATCCGCTCTTCCAGAACATGTTTGTTTTCAACACCGAAGCCCCCCCGGCCCGGCTGCCGGAAGGGCTGACGGTGCAGGACGAAATGATGGACCTCGGCGTAGCCAAATTTGACCAAACCCTTTTTGCCACCGACCACGGCAGCCACTTCACCCTTGCCCTGGAATTCGCCCGCGACCTGTTTACCAGCACGACGGCCACCCGGATGCTGACCCACCAGGCAGTCCTTCTTGAAGACGCCGTAACCCGGCCGGACACCCCGCTGAGGCAACTGCGGCTCATGCCCCCGGCAGAAGCAGCCAGGGTGCTGGGCACCTGGAATGCAACGGAAACCAGCCTGCCCCGGCCGGCAAGCATCCTCGAACTGATCCTGGCCGCCGGCCACGCCACACCGCAGGCCACTGCCGTAGTTGGGCCGGACGGAGAACTTACCTACGAAGAACTCTGGCAGCGGGCGGACGAGCTCGCCGCCCGCTTACTCGCCGCCGGGATTACCCGGCAGGCTCCGGTGGGGCTCTACACGCCCCGTTCACTCCACCTCATCGTCGGCATTCTCGGCATCCTGCGGGCGGGGGCAGCCTACGTGCCGCTGGACCCCGATTACCCCGCCGGCCGCCGGCAACACATCACCCGGGATGCGGGCATTACCACGCTGGTCGTTCACCCCGGCGCCCGCCAGGATTTTCAGGAAGAGGCGTATCAGATTATTGACATCCCGACCACGAAGACCGGGACGGCGTTTGCACCACCAGCCATCGCGGCAACGGACCTGGCTTACCTGATTTATACTTCCGGAAGCACCGGAAAAGCCAAGGGCGTCGCCATCAATCACGGCAACCTGGTCCACTCCACCACCGCCCGCCACGCCTTCTTCAGTCATCAGCCTACCTCCTTCCTGCTCCTGTCTTCCTTCTCTTTCGACAGTTCAGTAGCTGGTATTTTCTGGACGCTGAGCCAGGGGGGACAACTCGTGCTCCCACCTGCCAGAATTGAGCAGGACATGGCGCAACTGGCAGGCCTGATCACCCGCCACGCCATTTCCCACACCCTCCTGCTCCCCTCCCTGTACCAGCTGCTGCTGGAGTTCAGCGCCCCCCGCGCCCTCACCTCCCTCCGTACGGTTATGGTGGCGGGAGAGGCCTGCGCCCCCACCGTTGTCAAGGCCCACTTTGAGCGGTTGCCGGCCGTAGAGCTCGTCAACGAATACGGCCCTACCGAAGGGACGGTCTGGTGTACTGCCCACCGGCTTCAGCCCACCGATGCGGCGGGGCCGGTACCCATTGGCCGCCCGATTCCCAACGTAAAGAATTACGTACTCGACGCCCATCAGCAACCGGTTCCGGTCGGTGTTCCCGGAGAATTGTACGTAGCCGGCCCCGGGCTGGCCCCGGGCTACTGGCAGCGACCTGACCTGACCCGGGAACGTTTTCTGACCGTCACCCTGGGCGCGGACGCCGGTGCCAGCCAGGAAATCAGGGCAAGGATGTACAGAACGGGAGACCTCGTCAAATACCGCCCGGAGGGGCTCCTTGACTTTCTGGGCCGGGCGGACCAACAGGTTAAAATCCGGGGCTTCCGGGTGGAGCTGGAAGAAATCAGCCGGCAGCTGGACGGCCTGCCGGCCGTCCGGGAAGCCGTCACTACCGTCAGTACCAGTGGCCCTGCCTCCCGACTCATCGCCTACTACACCCTCCGGGAAGCCACCCCGAAAAACGAGTTACTCCGGGCCCTACGCCAGGTACTGCCTGAACATATGGTACCAGCAGTCTTGCTGGAGCTGCCCGAGCTGCCCCGGCTGCCCAATGGTAAAATTGACCGCAATGCCCTGCCACAGCCCACGGACACTGCCGTAGCTACCGATGGTTTCGTACCGCCGGAGACGGAGACTGAAAAAATACTTGCCGAGACCTGGCAAAAAGTACTGAAGGTACCCGCCGTTGGCCTCGACGACAACTACTTCGATATTGGCGGAGACTCCATCCGGAGTATCCGGATCATTGCCCAGGCCCGTAAATCCGGACTGGAGCTGGCCCCTCATCACATTTTCACCCACCAGACGGTCCGGGAGCTGGCCGCCGTGCTCGACCGGGAAGCCGGTGAACGGGCGGAGAGCAATGCTGAGGCCAGCACCGTTGTCCCCCTGCGTAAATCAGGATCAGCCGATCCGTTGTTTTGCATTCACGCCGGCGGCGGCCACGTTTTTTTCTACCAGCCCCTGGCGCGGCACCTGCCGGCTGATCGCCCCGTCTACGCCATTCAGCCCCCCACGCTGGCCGGGGCAGAAAACCTGCCGGAGAGTATTGCAGCCATGGCGGCGGACTACCTGCGGGAAATGCGTAAAGTGCGGCCCCACGGTCCCTACCACCTCCTGGGTACCTGCTTCAGCAACGCCGTGGTCCTCGAGATCGCCCACCAGCTTACCACGGCGGGCGAAGAAGTGGGCAGCCTCCTGTTCATCGACTCCGGCCCTACCCGCCTCGAGCCCGTTGCCCGCAAGCGTTTTTCTCCCGTGTACACGATGCTCCGTATCCTGAAGGAAGGCAACTGGAAGCTGCTGCGGCGTAGCCTTTATCGCTACTGGTTCTACACCCGGCAGGCCCTGGGCGTACCGCTGGAAGACGAGCAAGGCAAGACCCTCCGCCTTACCATCAATGGCTTGTATAAACTTTACTCCGATTATAACTGGCAGCCGGTAGCGCAGCGGCTCACCCTGATCCGCAGCACCCAATTTGCCGGTGACCCGGGCAAACAGTTTCACCTCGACCAGCTCACCAGGCTCGCCGCAGGCGGCCTGGAAGTAAGGGTTACCGAAGGAAACCACGGCGAGCTCTTTGCTCCTCCCTACGTGGAAGGCCTGGCGACAACCGTAGAAGCATGTCTGCAGGACACCGCTATCACCGTGATGTAACCGCTACCGGCTGGCAAGCGGTGGCCGGAGTGGCACCACTAGCCCCCGGGGAAGTACACGTCTGGCGTGTCCGGCTGGAAGACCAGCGCCCGGCCCTGCAGGCCTACTGGCCCCTGCTGGCTGCCGACGAGCAAAGCCGGGCGGGTAAATTCCATTATTCCCGCGATCAGGAGCGGTACCTGATCACCCGGGGATGCCTGCGGCGGCTGCTGGCTGCCTACCTGCAGCAGCCTCCGGCAGCGCTGGCTTTCCGGTACACGGACTACGGTAAGCCCTTCCTGACGCCAGCCTCCGACCTTTCGTTCAATGTTTCCCACGCCGGCGGTTACGCCCTTTTTGCCTTTACCCCCCAGGCCCCCATTGGTGTAGACCTGGAGCTAACCGACGATACCATAGCCATTGAGCGACTTACCTCCCGTTTCTTTTCGCCCACCGAAGCACAGCAAGTGCTGGCCCTTCCCGCGCCGGAACGGGCCGGCGCTTTTTTCCGGACCTGGACCCGTAAGGAGGCCTTCCTGAAAGCGCACGGCCAGGGCCTGAGCCTGCCGCTTGATCAGTTCTCCGTCCCCGTTGCACTGACGTCCCCCCTGAAAATTTCCGCGATCGACTGGGCCGCGGGGAACGAAAGCCGCTGGTCCCTGGCGTCCTTTACGGTTCAACCAGGGCTACCGGCAGCAGTCGTGGTAGAGGGGCCAATACGGCAAATTCGCTATTTTGATTATCCCTTAGTGCTTCGTCATGCTTAAGGCTGGAGTAATCCACGGCATCTTTAGGTAGCCTTGGCTAAACGCCGTTCCCAGCTGTCCACGATTTCTTCGAATACCGTCTGTAGTGGTTTGGTGATTGCCCAGTTTGGGTAGTGGGCCTGCATTTTCGTCAGGTCAGAAATATAGCAGATGTGATCCCCGGCACGGTTCTCTGCGGAGTACTGGTAGTTCATTGGCTTGCCGGTGATACCCGCGACGCGGTCAAAAGCTTCCAGAATGGAGGTAGAGTTGTCCCGGCCACCGCCGATATTGTACACTTCTCCGCAGCGGGGATTGGCGAAGAACTCCTCGATGAAGCGTGCCACGTCGTAAGAGTGAATGTTGTCCCGTACCTGTTTTCCCTTGTAGCCGAATACGGTGTATTCTCCGCCCGTAACGTTTACCCGAATCAGGTAA
>JAUIIF010000775.1 GCA_030431945.1 Bacteroidia bacterium
GCCTCGTAAACCAACAGGGTAGCCCCTGCCTGGTCGGGACGGACCAGAACGGCTACGTTATTCCCGTAGAGCAATGGCTCATCGAACCTTACCCTGATCCGGTCAGCGCCAGTGACATTGCCGTCAGCTACGCTGCATTCCGCATGCTTACCCACCGTTACTCGATCTCCCCGAATGCGGTAACAACCCTGCCGACTTTTGTAAGCCTGATGGTAGAGTTGGGCTACGATCCCAATTTTACCGATACGGATTATAAAAGCGGAAATCCGGCCGCCCTCGGTAATTACATCGCCGAACAGATCATTGCCTTCGGGATGCAGGACGGCAGCAATGAGGCCGGAAATTACGCTAACCTCAATTACCCGGATCCGGTTAACCGCCCGCTTAACTTCAACAACGTCTTCTCCATCTTTGGGGTGGCAGACCCTAACCACTGGCAAACACTCCAGTTTCCCGGCACCATTATCGATCAATCCGGCCAGGTAATCGGTGACTCCCTGCTGGCCTTTCTCGGGGCAGAATGGGGACACGTAGTACCTTTTGCCCTTAGTGAAGAGGACCGTACGGACCCCACTCCCCAAGACCCCATTCGTGGTAATAACCCGGTGTACCACGATCCGGGACCACCACCACTGGTCTCTCAGGAAAATCAGGAGGGGCTTGATCAGTACCGTTGGGGTTTTGAGCTGGTCATGAAGTGGAGCAGTCACCTTGACCCCTCCGATGGTGTCATGTGGGACATCTCTCCGGGCGCCCGGGGAAATTTTCAGGGGGACTACCCGACTGATTTTGCGGATTACCCGGAATTTTACCGTGAACACGAAGGGGGGACTTTTAACGCCAACGGTCATTCACTCAACCCAGTAACTGGTGAGCCTTATCCACCGAATGTGGTGCCCCGGGGGGATTACGCCCGGGTACTGGCGGAGTTCTGGGCGGATGGCCCCGCCAGCGAAACCCCACCCGGCCACTGGTTTACCATCCTGAATAAGGTGATGGACCACCCCCTTTTCGAGCGCCGCTTCGCGGGCGCCGTGGAGGTTATGGATGAACTGGAATATGACGTAAAGGCTTACCTGACCCTGGGCGGCGCAATGCATGATGCTGCGATTACCGCCTGGAGCATTAAGGGGAAATACGATTACGCCCGGCCCATCACCGCTATTCGGTGGATGGCCAGGAACGGTCAATCCAGTGACCCCGCAGGCGCCAATTACAGTCAGTTTGGATTTCGCCTGGACTCCGCTTACATCGAGCCCTACAATCCAAACATTGATACGCTGGAAAACAGCAACATTTTAGCCCAGACGAAGGTGAGGGCCTGGATCGGCCCGGACGCTATTGATGATCCGGCAACGGATGTGGCGGGAGTCGGCTGGATTAATCCCATGCTTTGGATGCCCTACCAACGGCCGAATTTTGTTACACCAAATTTCGCCGGCTACATTTCTGGCCATTCCACCTTTAGCAGTGCGGCCGCTACGATAATGGAATCGATCACCGGCTCTCCGTTTTTTCCGGGTGGAGTAGGGGAGTTTGTCGCCAAGAAAGACTCATTCCTGGTCTTTGAAGAAGGACCCAGTGTGGACGTGGTCCTACAGTGGGCAACCTACCGGGATGCCTCGGACCAAACCAGTCTGAGTCGCATCTGGGGTGGTATTCACCCACCTGCCGATGACGTCCCCGGAAGAATTATTGGTAAGGATATTGGTGCTGAGTCATTCGCCGCTGCGCAAGCCATCTTCGCGAGTGACCCTACGTCCACCCGCCCGGAGACGCCAGTTACCCAAGCCCTCAAGTCGTATCCTAACCCCGCCCGTCGGGGGGAACTGATTATGCTGGAAATTCCCGGAAATACCGCATTGACAACGCTCCTGGTATATGATGTCAACGGCAGGGTGGTCCGGGAATTGAAAACTTCTTCAACACAGCTACAGGTCCCTACGGGTGACCTGCTGGCGGGGATGTATTTTGTCCGCTCCGTTAACGGGAAGTGGGGGAGTGTTCTGCAGGTATTTTAACGGAAAGATTATGCCATAGCGGATTTAAGGTTATCCTAAAAAAGTACCTTGCTCGGTAAACGGATCGTT